>CAZUFQ010000115.1:0-11841 GCA_964618735.1 uncultured Enterobacteriaceae bacterium | reverse complement strand
GGACAGTCACCAGCAGAGATCTACTCAAGCCGGAATAGAAAATACCGCGACTTTTGGCGCGGAACAAAAGCAAACGTTGTGGCTTTGCTGGCTTTCGCCGGGCCAAGTGCTGGGCTCCATGGGAGACTTGTTCTTCCGCATCAATCTACTTCCCAATTATACGCCAAATCCTTATCATCCCGAGGAACGGTCAACTCGGCAACCAGGTAGGCCGCCTAGACCAGGGGAAATGGTTGTGATTCTGGGCCGATTCCGGGGCCATATCCAGGACAATAAATATGAGCGCTATTGTTGGGATAGAAAAGATCAGGGAAATTCTCCCACAGTTTACTTTCCATCACTTTCGCATTTTGCGTGAATTTCGTTTTTATAAAGAGAGTGAAGAGGAAGGTGTAGTGCAAAAAGTAAATGTGATACTGGAGTCAGAGAGTCTTTCCCCAAACTACCGGCTCTTGGTTTGTTTCGGTCACGTCAGAGGAGTAAGAATCAATGATTTTGGGGGAGGCGAGACCCGGCTTGTTGGCTTTGATGTGATCGATATCAGCGATCGCCAGTGGGACAGTATAGAGTTTCAAGTTGTGGATTTTGAAAATAAGATGATGGAACTGTTCTGCAAGACGGTGGAAGTCGAGTTGCATGAAATGTAAATCAAGCAGAAAGCACAGACCAACTCAAGCCATGAAAAATATCGTTGTGCCAATAGATGTTTCGCGTATCTCTGACTGGGAATCATTTCACAAGGTCTTTGCCGAGACGCTCGGCTTTCCAGCATTTTATGGCAAGAATCTGGATGCCTGGATAGACTGCATGACCTCTCTTGATGCTCCGGACGACGGGCTGACGACGATTCACGTTCCCCCCGGACAGGTGTTAGTGTTGCACCTCAAGAACATCAAAAAACTTGCTGCCTCCTGCCCCGAGCAATACGCAGCTATCATTGAATGCTCTTCGTTTGTGAACTGGCGGCGTATTGAAGTTGGTGAAGAACCCATCTTAGCACTAGCTTTTGATGAATAAGGAGAGTGGATCAAAGCAGAGCAACATTAAAATAAAAGGCTATGCCCCTAGAAAAGACCAGCTGCTTCGGCGGGCATCCGCTTAGTCTTGCCCGATGGCCTGGGCTGCCTGCTCGCTCTGGTCGACAAGGCAGAAAGCGATGCAGAGGATTGTGATACTTTGTCTTATGATTTGTTGTGTCACGAGTTGTGATTTTGTCTCGCGGGAAGAAATTGCGCGTGTTCCCTCTCCAGATGGAATTGTAGAGGCGGTGTTGATTCGCACGAACGCAGGCGCGACAACTGCATTCGGGTATGAGTTGTACATAGTACCACCGGGAGGCAAGGGGCAAAGAGGTCGGGAACAATTGAGAGCTGATCACCTCACCGATATAGGAATCCAGTGGCGGCAAAGCAAGTTACTAGAGGTCCACTACAAGGAAGGGCGTATTTTTCACTTTAGTAATTTCTGGTCTTCGAAAGAGGTCGGAGAGTTTAACTATGTGGTTGAGATTCGGCTCTTACTCCTTGCACAGCCATTTTCGTTGAGTGCTCAGGCTAAAGGTAAATTATAAGTGACAACCCAGCTCCAGCTGATCTGCACGATAGCTTATGGCGTGTCAGGAGCCTTCCTTGGCGCACTTATCGGATTCATTGGATCATTGTCATACATTGATGGGCCTGGGGCAAATATAGTTATTGGGGCCACCGGGGTATGTTCAGCGCTTGGATTTGCGAGCGGACTTTTGTGGGGAAAACAGGCCTTAAAATGGCTGCTCAGCGCCATAATGGAAGTGTAAATAGGGTATCGTGTAAAGGAACCCACTTACGAGAGGGCTCTCACCTATGGTTAAGATTGAAAGAGAACAATTAGGACACATTTCGAACAGCTACTCATGGCTAGGGCCTATCATTTCGCTCCTCGCAACGATGCAAGGTCTGAAGGTAGGATACGAAATGACTGGGAATCAACCAATTGTCCAGGCTATTTTCTCCGGAATTACCTCTGCCATTTTTTGGACGATGGGATTAACAGGTCTTGTTTTCTCCATTCTTTTGTTAACTTTTGCTTTCTGAAGATGAGATCACCATCAGTGATTACCAAACGGAGCGCCCAGCTCTCATTCCTACCCGAGGATGCGTTTTTCCAGTGCGCGCACGAAGAACTTTGGCTTCCACAAAACAAGCGTGACGGAGACAAAGGTTACGGAGCTGAGGAAACCACTGCCCCTCCAGAGGGCGAGCAATGGCATACCGCCGCACTTCATCGTCGGTGCGGTGCAGTCCTTCTGAGTTTTCAGGCTTGTTGCACGGGCTTTTCTCGCTCACGACGGAGGTCTCGTCCTTCGCGACATTCTTGACAAATGCCGTAGATCTCCATCTTGTGATTCGTCGCCAGGAACCCATACTCACGCGCGACCTTTTCTTGCAGTTGTTCAATTTGCGGATGAACAAACTCAATAATACGTCCACAACGTTGACAGATAATATGGTCGTGGTGATGTTCTTCTTCGACGTTCTCGAAGCGCGCTTGTCCATCGGTAAAGTGCTGCTCTGTCGCCAGCCCGCATTCCATCAGCAACTTCATGGTGCGGTACACCGTGGCGTATCCAACGCGTGGGTTCACTTGTCGCACTTCGCTGTACAGCTCTTCAACACTGATATGTCGATTTGCAGCAAAAAAGACTTGGGCAATATCCTCACGTTGCGAGGTTGCTTTAAGCCCTTGTTCTTTAATCCACTGCCGAAAAACTTCCAATTGGCTGCTCACTAGGCAGCTCCTCCGTTCAACACTTTCCGTAAGGAAGGAGATAACTGCTCGGGATCAACCTGTCGTCGAGAGAGCTCATCAACAAGGATTTCAATACGTTCAGATGCTGGCTGATCCCGGTCAAGAAACACCATGTCCTGTTCATGCACACGGCAACTTCCACTCCGCACCCGATAGCCCACTTCACGGAGGAGTTTCTCTTCGCGCACGCGAATACCGAGCTGTTTCGCCAACGCTTTGAGCTCTTCCAGAAGGGTCGCCCTTTTTCCTCCTGCCGATTGCTTTTTTGCCATAGCTTTATTGTGGCCAAGGAGATGAGGCTTGTAAAGCGCTGATTGCTTGCGCGAAGAAAGGAGTGGTGGTAAGGAGGCGACAGAAAGAAAATAGCGGAGGAGCACAGGATGATCAAAAACATTCTGGTCGCACTAGACGGCTCTGAACACGCGCAGGCTGCACTCCGCTACGCCCTCTGGCTGGCCGAACGGTTCCATGCCCATCTCTCCGGCTTACACGTGATTGATATTGTCTCTATAGAAGGACCCTTCTTTCAAGACATTTCTGGCGCACTTGGGTTCGAACCCTACTTTGACGTTGCGGGCAAAGTGCGCGAAGCGTTAACCGAGCGCGGACAACAATTACTCGAACAATTCTCCGTTGCCTGTCATGAGCGCGGCATTCTCTGCGACTCGCAATGTACGATCGGGATTGTCGCCAACGAAATTTGCGAGCATGAACGGATCGCGGATCTAGCGGTCATTGGCCACCGCGGCGTTAACGAAAAATTTTCAACTGGGCTGCTTGGCAGCACGGCCGAAAGCGTCACCCGGAAAAGTCCTCGACCAGTATTTGTAGCCCCGATGCAGTTCCAACCAATTCAGAACCCACTTTTGGCCTATGACGGCAGTCAACGCGCTAGTGCGGCGTTACATAGTACAGCAGAATTTTGTGCAACCGCAGATTTGCCGCTGACTGTGTTACATGTCAATCCGCGAGAAGGCAACGCGGAAGACAAGACCGACAAAATCTTGGATGAGGCGCGCCACTACCTCAGCTCGTACGGGCTTCAGCCTACCTTTCTTTCTCTCAGCGGCCATTCCTATGAACAAATTGTCGCGTGCGTTAAGCAGCGAGGGCACGATTTGTTGTTCATCGGCGCTTATGGTCATAGTCGGATTATAGAAATGGTCCTCGGCAGTACAACGGAATACGTCCTGCGCAACGCGCCCTGTCCGGTGTTCTTGTCACGCTGAGTCTATACGGCGGCTTTCTTCCTGACTTGCGAGAGTCTCCATAGCCCTATAAGATCGCCTGACCAAACGGTCAGCAATCAATTATTTTTTTGGATTGTGGAGGATGGAAGATGCGGTTTCCGCTACATATCACCACCGATATGGTGAAGTGGCAGTTCAAAAATAAGCTTCACGGTCGGGATCGCTATCCTGTGGTGTTGATGCTTGAGCCTCTATACACGTGTAATCTCGCGTGCCTCGGGTGTACGCCCGAACGCCACATGGGCGATTTGAAGGACCGTCTCACCCTGCAGGAGTGTCTCAAGGCTGTTGATGAGGCTGGCGCTCCCGTCGTCTCCATTTGCGGCGGTGAGCCGACGGTGTATCCAGAATTGCCAGAATTGGTGCAGGAGATCATCGATCGCAAGCGCCATATCTATCTCTGTACGAACGGTATTCTGCTCGAACGGTTCTACCAAAAGAGCAAGCCGCATAAGCGTTTATCGATCAACGTGCATTTGGATGGTCTGCGCGAAACCCACGATTTTGTCTGTGCGCGTCCTGGCGTGTTCGACAAAGCCATTGAAATGATCAAAGAAGGGAAAAAACTCGGCTACGCAGTTTGCACCAACACGACCGTGTATCGTGAGACCAGCATCGACGAAATCGAGGAGATGATGGTACTGCTCACGAATCTCGGCGTGGATGGCATGATGATCTCTCCTGGGTATCACTATGAAAAGTTGCAGAACGATCACTTCATGTACCGCCAAGAGATCCATCAAAAGTTCGAACGCGTGCTAGAGCTGTCGAAACGGTACAAAATCTCCCTCACGCCGCTCTTCCTGGAATTTGCCGCCGGCAAACGTGATTATCCATGCACTCCGTGGGGAAACGTCACCCGCACCCCTTTCGGTTGGAAAGGGCCTTGTTACCTCATTGGCGATAAATACTTCAAAACCTGGGATGAGTTCTGGAACGGTGTAGACTGGGATTATTGGGAGAAACGGGAAGACCCACGCTGCCAGAACTGCCTGATGCATTCGGGGTTTGAAGCATCGGTTGTTCGTAAATTGCCGGAAAGTCCGAAAGACATGTTGCGCATGGCGAAATGGCTGGTGACCGCGTAGGGCGGTTAGGAAGATTGATGAAAGTTGCACGTCTCTACGAAGCAACAGATATTCGCTTTGAAGAAGAACCTCTTCCACAGGTTGGTCCAGGAGAAGCCCTGATTAAGACTCGTGTCTGTGGCATTTGCTCCGGGGATGTCATGGGCTGGTACATGCAAAAGAAAGCCCCAGTGGTTTTCGGGCACGAACCTGCTGGAGAAATTGTTGAAATTGGAGCTGAAGTCAACGAGTTTCGTCCAGGCGATCGGGTATTCGTGCATCACCATGCGCCGTGTTTTACCTGTCGTGCTTGTCAACGTGGAGAGTTCGTGCAATGCGCTACGTGGCGAGCAACCCGCATCTTGCCAGGCGGGATGTCGGAGTATTTTCTCGTTCCGCAAGAAAATCTGGCAGGAGACACCCTGAAGCTGCCAGACGATATTTCCTTTGCTGACGGTTCGTTAATTGAGCCGGCGGCTTGCGTGGTCAAGTCTTTACGGCGCGCACGACTTCAATCCGGCGATCGCATCTTCATTATCGGGCTCGGCATCATGGGGCAATTGCATGTTGCTTTGGCTAAACGAGCTGGCGCCACGCAGGTCCTCGCAACAGATTTCGTTGCGTATCGGCGCGAGAAAGCGCTCGCACTGGGTGCTGACGTCGTTATTGATCCCGCTGAACGGAAAGTTGAGGATGCGCTCAGAGACCACACTCACGGTGAAATGACCGACGTTGTGATCGTCGGCCCCGGATCGATCGAGGCAATGGAACTTGGTCTTCGCTGCGTTGCTCGGGGTGGAACTGTGGTGCTGTTCACAACCAGCACGCCAGACGCGACGCTGCCGGTCTTTCCCTATCACCTCTATTTCAACGAAATCAGCATCGTACCGAGCTATTCCTGTGGGCCCAATGATACGCGGGAAGCGCTTCGCTGTATTCGCGAAGGTGTCGTAACCAGTGAGAAATTCATTACTCACCGGTTTCCTTTTTCTGCATTGCATGAAGCGTATCGCAATGCGGCTGCAGCGCAAGAATCGATTAAAACGGTCGTCGAATTTCCTGGATAGAACTTGAATAAACGCAGGGTGACCCTTAACAAAGATCACCCTGCTCTCATAAGAAGGCTTTCGGCGAAGAATTACTTCTTCATACTCTTCATTGTCATAGCTTCGATCCGTTGAGCTGCTGCTTCAACTCGCTGAGCCGCTGCTTCTGCTCTGGAAGCCGCGGCTTCTGCCTTACTGGCTGCTGCTTCTGCTCGGCTAGCTGAATTGCTGGCCGAAGTCGATGCTGCCGTCCACGTGTCTCGCACCTCAGTTTGTGGTTTTTCTGTTGAACAACCAACGTTCACCATACCTAGCATTGCTACTGCTGCTATCCCAGTCGCGATCCGCCCATAAATCCGCATCATGTTCACCCCCTTCCTGAAAATGTTAGACTTTATATTGCCACAATTACACAGGCGGTTCTACTCAAATCCCTGTGTTTTTCTTTCTCTCGGCGTGGAATGAATCTAGGCTCCTTTAGTTCCTGTCGTCGAAATCGTCCCCATGACTGTGGCCGGGTTCGTTACCCACTCCAACCGGGATCCTCTTTTCTGGTTTCTCGGCAATCGCGGCTTCCATGGTGAGCATCATCCCGGCAACGCTTGCTGCGTTCTGTAAAGCAATACGTACGACCTTCGTTGAATCGATCACACCAGCTCTCAGCAAGTTCTCGTATTTGTCTGAGCCTGCATTGAAGCCAAAATCATCTTTTCCTTCTTTTACTTTATTAATCACAACCGAAGGCTCCAGGCCGGCATTCGCAGCGATCTGTCGGAGCGGTTCTTCAATAGCCCGCCGAACAATCGCCACGCCATGGCCACGTTCTCCCCCAAGTTTGAGCTCATCAAGCTTCTTTTGCGCACGCACTAAGGCGACGCCTCCGCCTGGTACGATCCCTTCTTCCGAGGCCGCTCTCGTGGCGTGCATAGCATCTTCGACGCGCGCCTTACGTTCCTTCATCTCAAGTTCCGATGCAGCGCCGACTCGAATGACGCCAACGCCACCCGCCAATTTCGCGAGGCGTTCTTGCAACTTTTCGCGGTCGTAATCCGAGGTCGTGTCTTCAATTTGCGCGCGCAACTGTTGAACTCGGCCTTGAATCATGTCCTTCTTGCCGACCCCACTTACGATCGTGGTGTTGTCTTTATCGACGATCACGCGCTTGCAACGACCAAGGTCTCCTAGACCAACATTTTCTAACTTCAGGCCGAGCTCTTCAGCAATGACTTTCCCGTTGGTCAGAATAGCCATATCTTCCAACATGGCTTTGCGGCGATCGCCAAAACCAGGGGCTTTGACTGCCACGCAACGCAGGGTTCCGCGCAATTTGTTGACCACCAGCGTAGTCAGCGCTTCTCCCTCAATATCTTCAGCAATGATAAGAATTGGTTTGCCGCTCTGCGCTATTTTCTCAAGAAGCGGCAGTAGGTCTCTCATGCCGGAAATCTTCTTTTCGTGAAACAGAATATACAGATCTTCCAGCTCGGTCGTCATTTTTTCCGCGTTGGTGATAAAATAAGGAGACAAATACCCACGGTCGAATTTCATGCCTTCTACAACCTCGAGATCGGTTGTTAGACTTTTGGCTTCTTCGATCGTAATGACGCCTTCCTTACCGACTTTCTCCATGGCTTCAGCAAGGATTTCACCGATGTCACGTTCTCCGTTAGCGGCGATAGCGCCGACCTGAGCAAGTTGCTCTTTCCCTTTCACGGAACGGCTCTGATCTTTAATTCCTTCGATGACTTTCTCGACTGCGATGTCGATACCGCGCTTAATTTCCATGGGATCGAAGCCTGCGGACTGCAACCGCAATCCTTCGCGTACGATCGCCCGGGAAAGAACCGTCGCGGTGGTCGTGCCATCTCCCGCGTTGTCAGCCGTTTTTTGGGCGACCTCGCGGATCATTTTTGCCCCCATGTTCTCGAATCTGTCTTCGAGTTCGATTTCTTTTACGACGGTCACTCCGTCTTTTGTGACCACTGGAGCGCCAAAGCTTTTTTGGATAAGGACGTTGCGTCCTTTAGGACCTAAAGTGACTTGCGCCGCATCAGCAAGCAGGTTAACCCCGTGGAGGATGCCAACTCGCGCCTTTTCATGCAGGTACACGAGCTTCTTCGCCATGTAGATGGTCTCCTTTCGCGTTCCTCTTTTCTGTTTGGTTGGAAGAAGGAACGTTAAGCATCTTTCCGGAAATTGCAAGGGCGATAAAGCGAAAAACTCAATGACGAGCAAAGGACCAATGCGCTCGGGGAATGTCACTAGGGCTTACCGCCGGAATAACAGCCACTGTCTGAGTTTTGCTGCGGACTTCGATTTGTCCAAGCACTTGCTCACGAGCAATAGGGGCCGAAATAATCGACGGCAATTGGGGAACAAGAGAAAGATCAGTTGTTGCATCTTTAGAAACGAGGAGGGATGCGCTGCTTGCAGCAATAGGCTGTAGAGTAGAACTACTGCCCTGTTCTACTCGCACTTCTATCCCTATAGGCTGCCCACTCTCAATTACATTCCTTCGCGTAAAATGGGCAAAGCCCCATTCCAAAAGATTTGCAGCGGTATGAAAACGTAAACCACTACTCTGGCCGCCAAGGACAACAGCGATAAGCCGCAACGGCCCACGCTGCGCTGTTGTTACGAGATTGAAGCGCGCTTGAGCAGTGAATCCGGTCTTGAGTCCATCTACCCCCTCAACTTGGCCAACTAGGTGATTAGTATTTGGTAGATACGTTCTTCCTTGCCGAAATGGCACGCGACTCAGAGAAGTCCACTGCAGGAGCAAGGGGTGCTTGGCTAAGGCTCTTCCTAGGATGGCTTGGTCTGACGCGGAGGACATATCAGGTGGTCTACCGTCTCTCAAAGGCAGTCCATTCGGAGTCTGATAGTGCGTTTGATACATGCCTAGCTGTTGCGCGCGCCGATTCATGGCGACAACGCATTCTTCGACCGACCCTTTTAAGTGTTCGGCGAGCGCGACTGCAGCATCATTCGCGGAAGTCACCATCATGGCTCTCAACAATTCTTCCAGTGGAAATTCTTCACCCGGTCTGAGATTAATCATGCGTCCGCCAGCTACACTCGCCCGTTTGCTGATATGAACAGGAGTATGAAGAGAGACTTCTCCTCGTTCGAGAGCCTCCAGGGTAAGCAGCCCTACCATCATTTTCGCCAGTGAGGCGGTTGGCCATTCTCGGCGATCATTCTGAGAGAACAATACCTGGCCAGTCGCTGCATCCGCTAACAGCGCAGCGGCAAAGGTTTGAGAAGGGGGAAGAGCAGGCGAGGCCGAAGAAGATGAAGTGAAAGGAACCACAGCTTTGCGAGCAACCGCTGGCGTCGCATGGCGCGCCGCGGTACGAGAACGGGTCAGCCGCCGACCTGGACGCTTTGCGACCTTTGGGGCCTGAGACTGCGGGTGAGTTTTTTGCCGCCGGGATTTCTGGCTCTGCACACGCGTTTGCGCATGTGTTGAAGATAAATGCTCTTTATTTTGGTGGTTAGTTGTTACTGAATGTTCTTTCGCTACAGAAGTGCGTATCGCACTTTCGCTATGAAGGCTCAACCCCAGCGTCATCAAGACGCTTCCTAAAGCGACAAATCCCCACCACTTGCACCGCGTCTGCATCGCCGCCCATCCTCTTCTTTTGTTTATGTTGGTGAGAAATGCTGCGCTGTTCTAAGAAGGTTTCCCACAACAGCCATGACTAAACCACCTTCCTAAGCTACCACACTGCGTACGGATGGGTCAAATTTTTCTGTTATAAGAACGAGAGAGATAACCTTCTAGCGTGGTCTCGTTGAAAGCTGTGCGTGCAGGGTCAATAATTCTGCACGGATAATACGCAATAGTTCACGATAATCTTCCGGCGATGGCGAGGAGGCTCCATCAAGCGGAGGGGAAGACGAAAGAGAGAGGGGGGTTTCATCATTCTTTTCATTTTCCTTGATGCGCTTTTTGGCTCCGGCGATTGTAAACCCTTCTTCATAGAGTAGTCGTTTAATTTCTAAAAGGGTTTCTACATCGCGCTTCCGGTACAGCCTATGTCGTGACGGAGTCTTTCCTGGCTTGAGAACAGAGAATTCAGTCTCCCAATAGCGCAGGACATAAGGCTTGACACCAAGGATCTTCGCAACTTCACCAATACGGAAGTAGAGCTTATTTGGCAGCTCTACATGGTCTGCTTTTTCCATTAGAGCGTATTGATCGATTTTTTCAGGACTGGGCTCGGTTTGAAAGAGAGCACGCGACGACCAGAAATGACAATTTCTTCTCCAGTCTGAGGGTTTCGTCCTTTCCGGGGTCGTTTTGCATTGATAACAAAATTACCGAAGCCGGAGATTTTCACCTTCTCTGCTTTTTCAAGGCGTTCTTTGATAATCTCGAAGATGGACTCAACAACATCCGTCGCCTCTTTTTTCGAGAACCCGACTTTCTCATAAATGCGATCAACAATATCCGCTTTGGTCATAGATGGCCTCCACTGACTCCTCCCCGACACGCATCGGTCATGTTCGGATTTCCACACTAAGCGTCCGCACGATATGCTCAATAATCTGCGAGTGCAAGAGATTGACCTCTTGGGTAGTGAGGGTGCGATCTGACGCTCGGTAGGAAATCGAGTACGCTAAGCTCTTTTTCTGTGTGGGAATCGGCGCTCCTCGGTACAGGTCGAATAAGCTTGTTTCAATAATCAAAGGATTCTGCAGTGAGCGAACAGCGTCAATCACCGCCTGCGCCGGCAACTCTTCGTTGGCAATGAGAGCGATATCACGGACAACAGCAGGAAACCGAGGAAGCGGCTGATAAGGAGCGACTGGGCGTGCAAAACGTGCAAGCGAGGAAAAACTCAGTTCGAATACCCAGGGCGTTTCAGTCAAGGCAAGTTCCGCGCAGAGGGTCGGATGCAGGGCGCCAACCACGCCCAGAGACACTCCATTGACCGAAAGGACTGCTGCTTTTCCCGGATGCAGGAACGGCACTTCAGTTACCCGAGCCCATTGTACGGGCGTGTCGTAGTGCAGCTCTTGCCACAGCGTAGCAAGACTGCCCTTGAGGTCAGCAAAAGAGACTAACGTTTCTGTTTGTCCAATTCCGCTCGCTGGTCGTTTTCCATAAAGGAGGCCAGACAAGCAGAGATGTTCTTCGCATTGGTCCAGGGAAGCCCCGTTCTTTTTGTGAAAGACTTTCCCCAACTCGAACGTTTCAACGTGCGTTTCTCCTTGACGTAGGTTGAGCTGCAAGGCGCGAACGATATTGCTTAACAAACTCAACCGCATTTCTGCGTCTTCAAGAGAAAGAGGATTCAGCAACGGAATCGGCGTCGCCCCGGCAAAAAGGCCAGGGAAGATTGAATTCAGTCGAGCAGCAGTGAAGCTCATATTGACCATCTCCGCCAAGCCTTGCATGGACAAGACCGTGCGAATGCGCCGCCCAAGAACTCCTTCCACATCAGGCGTCTTTTCTTGCATTTCAGCGCGAGGCAGGATCGTGGGAATCGCTTCATATCCTCTTAACCTAGCAACTTCCTCAATCAGATCTGCTTCCTGTGTCACGTCCGACCGATACGAAGGCGGCGTCACACTCCACCCAGCTCGGCCTGCAGTCTTAAGCGACATCCCGACGGTCTGTAAACAGCGCTTGATCTCTGACTTGTCAATAGCAACGCCAAGAAATGAGTTGACGCGCTGCGC
>CAZUFQ010000114.1:618-11842 GCA_964618735.1 uncultured Enterobacteriaceae bacterium | reverse complement strand
GCGGTGGAGACTGTCACGCGCAGGGCGCCGATCTTCTTCTCCGTCGGCGTTGCCGGTGCGGTCTGGGCTCCCATCTCCATGGGACGGGCGCTTTCCATCTTCCAGTCTCCCATGCCGATGGCGCCCATCATGCTCATCATGCTGGTGGCGGACTGCAGCTTGCTCTCGGAGTCGAGGAGGAAGTTGCCGCTGGTCACCACTCGTTCACCTGCCGTGAGACCGTCAAGAACGACAAAGCGAGAATCGGCCTTTACTCCGAGCTTCACTTCGCGCGGAGCAAACACCCCCTGGCCTTGATCAACGAAAACCAGTTGTCTCAGTCCCGACTGTAAGACTGCACCCTCAGGGACGGTGAGGGTCGCGCCCAGGTTAATCGCGATCTCACTGTTGGCATACATGCCCGGCTTGAGTTTCCCCTGCGGATTGGCGAACTCCAAGCGCACTTTGTTGGTGCGAGTCTGGGTGTCGAGGTAAGGGTAAATGTAGGTGATCTTGCCGCTGAAAGTCTCTCCCGGGTAATAGGAGAGCGAGATGGCGGCCGTTTGGCCTTCTCGGACAAGCGGGACCTCATCCTCGTAGATGTCGGCATACAACCAGACGCTGGAAAGATCGGCGATGCGGTAGAGTTTCATCCCCGGTTCCACCCGCATGCCTTTCACTACTGCTTTCTCTATGACTGTCCCCGATGTGGGGGCATACAAAGTGAGAAAGGTTTGTGGAGCCCCGCGTTCCGCCAGTACCTTGAGTTGCTGAGGTGTTAAGTCCCACAACAGCAATCGCCGTCGAGCAGCTTCGACAAGTCCTTGACTGCCGTTGCGCGCTTCAGGCAGTGAACTCTGAGCAAGTTGGTCTCTGGTGCGAAGCGCGAGGAGATACTCTTCTTGGCTGGTGACTAGATCGGGACTGTACAGAGTGAGCAAGGGCTCACCTTTGCGTACACTCTTACCAGTATAATCGACGAAGAGGTCTTGCACCCAACCACTGACCTTGAAGGTCACGTCCGCCAGGCGACGTTCGTCGAAGTCCACCCGGGCGACCGCGCGGATGGTTTTTTGTAATGTTGTCTGTTCGACGGTTCCGTAGGTGACCCCGATCATCTGCCGCTGCTCGGGGGAGAGGCGGATGGCGGCCTGGGCGACGGTCGCTCCCTCTTTCGTTGTGGGCGTGTCTTGAGCCGGACCTTCTGGCGCCACCCCCTCTCTGGCGCCGGCTAGCGTACAGACAAAAAGTACAAAATAGACAAGTAATTGAGAAACTAATTGTGATTGCATTGTTACGACCTTGGCAATACGCAGCCCACAGCTCGCTCCAAATCGGCATACGCCTTTTCAAAGTCCGCGGCTGCATTTAAATGTTCTCGCTGTACTTGCTCAACCGCACGCAGACTTTCGAGGAGCGCCAGAAAATCTATCTGCCCGGTTTGATAGCTGAGACGGGACGACGCCAGCGCTTGCTCGGTCTGGGGGATATGAGTCTGTGAAAAAATGTTAACTAAGGCGACTGCGGTCTGTGCGCGGGTCAATAAGCTTTTCACTTCAGCCAGCGCCTTATCCTCGGCGGCGCGCAGCTCGGCTTTACTGGCCTGTAGTTGTGCTCTTGCTTCGGCGACGCCCGCGTCATACTTCTCGCGGTAGGCGAACGGGAGCGACGTCGAAAGCACGACGCCGACGCCATCGTTTCTCTTGTCGTTAAAGAAGCGCTCGATAACGACCTCGAAGTCAGGAAAGTATCCTTTCTGCGCCAAGGCAAGAGATGTGCTGTTTCGGTTGATCGCTACAACTTTAGCAACTATGCCCGGACGGTTTTGCAAAGTTAACTCTGTCAAATCGCTGAGCGTTTGACTCAGGGCGGGTCTGGGAGGAGTTTGCGGAACCCCAAGAGGAGTGTCTGGTGGACGGCTTACGAGTCCGTTTAACAGCGCGCGCGCCTCTTCAAGCCTGAAAGTTTCGGCGGTGACTTGGGTAAGGAGTCGAGTCAGTTCGACCTGAGCGCGGAGCACGTCGGGCTGCGAAGCCTGACCCACGGCGTACTTCTTTTCGGCGAGGGCGGCAAACTGGACCATGAGTTCTTTCTCGCGTGAGTAGATCTGGAGATTTTGCTGGACTTGCCAGAGGTTGTAGTACGCTTTCTTTACGTCGGCGCGTGTTGTCGCCTCCGCCATTCGCACCTCCTCTTTTGCGATTCTGGTCTCCTGCTCGGCGATCTCACCCCGTAACCGACGCTTACCGGGGAAGGGGAGCTTCTGTGAGAGTTTGAGGATGTTGTTATCAGTATGAGTGAGGTCCAAGTTCTCCGGAATGTTAAACCCCTCATAGGTGAGCATAGGATCGTCGAGGGCTGAGACCTGGACGGGCCTCTCTTGGGCTGCGCGTAGGTGCGCTTGGGCCGCCTGAATAGTAGGATTGTGCTCCTGGGCGTACGCGAGAACCGCTTCCAGTTTAAGAGAAGGTTCTTGTAAAGAGACGTCGTCTGTATCACTTGTTGTTTCAAGCGTAGCGAGATGGCGGCTGTCCTCGTCGGTGCCAGCACAGACAAGCACTGGTCTTACCAAGAAGAGCATACTCACTAAGCACAAGGCTTTCTTGCTCTTCCTGCTGCTCTCGGTTCTTTTTCCCATTGCGGTTTCCTTTCAGCTGCATTATTAAGTGCGGGCCGTAGGGGCGCCGGCGTCCACGACGCCACACGGAGTGACGCAGCGACACAAAAAGCGGCGAACGCCGCTCTTGAGAAAGCGAGGCTGTAGAAGCAAGGCGCTATGCCGAGAAAGAGCGGCGCTGTGACTTCACGAATGGAGAAAAAGGAACGAGGCTCACCTCAGAAGAGTACAGTGCAACGCGTACAGCCGTGGAGAGGTTGGTGGTCGCTCAGCAGGAAAAGAGCGCCATCCTGGCCACCACGACCTTTCATGCTCAGGAGCGAGCACGATAGAGGAAAGAAAAGCAGAAGCGGCAAAAAAAGAAACGGGTGAGGGGATGGAGGCGGGGATCGCCTGTGCTGTGCTGACGTGATGATGCTGACAGCATTCGGTGGCTGCGGCGTCGGCCATGATATGCTGGCAGCGCCCTTTGCAGCACGCTTCAGCCAGAGTAACGCTCCCGGTAATTCGCTGAAAGCAGGCAAAGCTTGTTCCTGTAAAGAAAGAAAGCAGCGCCAGGGCGACGACTCCCAGGGTCCAGCGATAAGGTTTGCGAAAACGCTTCATGGTGTAGATATTCGATGCCTACTGGAGCGGCGCCTCACTGTCAATACCGAGGCTTTCTTGCTGCATGTAGAGCCATAGGATTGATAAGCGCCCCAGGGAACTGTGATTGTTGACAAATACTGTTTCACTCTAAACTCTATTAAGATCACATCAAGATTCGGCTGTGGCCGGTCTCCTGACCGCGCCACGGCCTGCGATCGTTTTCTCCTCTCCCTTGAGGGGAGAGGACACAGGAGAGGGTGATTGCTGTAGACATCCCCTCACCCTAACCCTCTCCCCCAAGGGGCAGGGCCGGCGCATTAAGGAAAAAACCCAAGAATTTCGAGGATTTCTCCTGGTATTCCTATGAACAAAGCTGCATTTTGCCCAGTCCCACGTCCTTCCCCTGCTGTCCTAACGCCAGGAAATTCGCGGCGTAGACAAAGCGCGTTGCAGCGCCAACGGTCTTTACGCCCTAAGTTCCTGTCCTTCCTCAGGTCTTCGTGCGCTGGCCCTGCCCCCAAGGGGCGAGGGAATCGGAAGCGGAAAGGGCTCCTACACAAGGGGTCGGGCTCCCGTACTACACACCCAACAACCGGTAGTAGCCGTTTTGACTTTTTGGGCAAAGCTCCCAAGGGGCGAGGAGACCGCACGCCGTTCTCTCTTGTCCCTCTGCCACCCCACATCTTGCTCTAGCGTTTCTATAGCGCCACGCGAAGAGCGCAATATGTGATATATTCATTGTGTCCCTGGAGGAGTTATGGAAACGAGCGATACAGAAAAGGTCACAGTGCTTTCGTCACCGGCGCCTGGATTCGTGGCCGAGAAACGGCGCGAGGTGCGGTGTTCCGCTGAGTTGCCCTTGCAGCTCATCAGCGGCTCGGGAGAACGCATTCCTGCCGTTATTCACAACCTGAGCGCTAACGGGATCTTTGCCACCATGGATATTCGTTTTTCTCTGCTCTTGCCGCCGCCGACCAGTGCTCGCTTCGATGGAGAGTTTTTTCTGGACGAAGTGGAAGCTCGGCAACTGTTACTGGAGGTCGTGCGCGTCGTAAAGCGGGACCGGCACGTCATTGGCCTCGGTTTGCAATTTGTTCAGCCCTTGCCAGCATTGACTGTTGGCCTCCGTGAAAAAGTTGCGTCCCGTCTGGCGTTGGCGCGCCGACGACCATAGCTACGCCCTGAAGAATAGTGCAGCTTCTTTACCTTTGATTCCTGTCTCGCAATTACATCACGTTTTCCGTAGGGGCGCAGCATGCTGCGCCCCTACAAAGACCTAACTGCGTCACTACCTAATGCCTACTCTGTGGCGGTGTTGCGAGACACAAGGCTGCGCAGTCCGTACGTTTCGAGCAGTCTATTGATATCCGTGGTTTTGATGTCCATCCCAGAGCCAGAGAGCGGAAGGAGAACGATCTTTTTTCCTTCGAGTGCTTCTGCAAGTTTCAATTTGACCATGACCTCGCCGCCGCTGCCTGCAAGCGCTTTGTTAAGTTCGGTGATGCCTTTTGCTTCCGCGACGCCCTCCGCTTCGATGGCTGAAGCGATGCGCTGTTGCTGCTGGTAATAGGCGTCGGCTTCGATCTGCGCCTGGCGGAACCGACCGTCGGCTTCAGCGACCATTTTGTTGACTTCGCCTTTGGCGTCTTCCAGCTTCTTGAGATACTCCTCTTCAGCCGCCTTAGTCGCGGCCTTATTTTGTTCAGCGACTTGCTCGGCAATTTTCTTATCTTCGATCGCTTTCTGATAGGCCGGATTAAAACGATAGTCTTTTGTTGATACTCGTTCGACGATCACGCCGTAGGGGCCCAACATTTCATTGAGCGTCGTCTTCACGCGCTCGGCTTTCTCATCACGCTTATCAGAAATATAAAATTCCTCGGTTTTGAGTTCGCCAAAGATATCACGAGAACGGCTACGCGCGACGGTGCGCACGACATTATCTTTGAGTTCGAAATCATTACTGGCGACGTGCTGCAGGATAAAGGGCGCTTTGTCCGGATCAATACGATAGGCGATGATAACATCTAAACTGATGTCATTGCCGTCGATCGTTTTAAATAACAGATCGTCGCGTATCCGTCGGTCGCCGCGTGTCGGATCGTGCGTCATCTCCATATTTTGCAATCTCGTGTCAAAGACATGCCAGTCATTCAGGACTGCAGGAAAGAAGTAGACGCCGCCAGGTTGATACACTTCGCTTTGCACTCCTTTTTTGCCGAACAGCGCCCATTTGACCGTGCGCACGCCCACCTCGGTCGGGCCGGTGGTGTGCGGAGAGAAGAGGAACGCGCCAAAGAGCATCGCAAGGATAATTATTGACAAAGTTTTCATGATGATTTCTCCGAGGGTAATCTGTTACTTCTTCCCCTCAAATAACTTTATCGTTTGTTCGAGATTTAACGGATTCACCCCATTGGCGCCGTCACTCGGCAACACGAGCAACTCCAAGCCTTTGTAGACTTCCGCCATCTTGAGCCCCACCATACGATCAGACCCGGAGCCTTGTAAGGCTTCATTACGGAGTTGCGTCTTCTTGGCGTCGGCCAATTTCACCAGCAAATCAGCTTCTGCGCGTTGTTTCCGCACATACAAGTCACGCTCAGCGTCCTTGGTGGTAATGTAGGCGCGACCTTCTTGCAGTTTAATATCCACGGTCGCCTGGCCCTCTTGGATCATTTTCTTGAGCTTGGCGCCTTCGGTGGCCGCGCGGGCTTCGGCTTGGTTTTTGAATACTAATTGATCTTTTAACTTTTTCTCTTCGATATTCTTTTGGATCTCTTCCGTATAGCGAAAGTATCGCACGAGGATATGGTCCACTTGAAGCCCATAGTTTGCGAGGTCTTGATTCAGGAGCGTCTGCGCCAGCTCCGCCTTGGCCGAACGAGCCGGACTATTATAAAACTCTTCAGTCGTCAGTTCCCCCAGCGTTTGTTTCAGCGCCGGTTCAGCTTTGGGCATGAGCCCATTGGTTTCGAAGGCGCGCCCCGCGCCCAAATGGGTAAACACGAGATAAGGATCAGTGATCTTATACATGATGCTTGCGTCAACATCGACAAAGAAGCCGTCCGAGGTCTGAATATGCGCCGGTTTGCTGATAGTGGCCTCTCGCGCCGCTTCCTCGCGCGCGCCAGTGAGATCAAGCACTTGTAGATCTTTGGGAAAGAGATACATGCCCTCGCAGTCGAACGGCTTGAGCACGAAGTGAAATCCGGCGTTATAGACGTCTTTATGCACCCCGCGGGAACCAAACACCGGCACGCGCACCACTTTGATGCCGTACTCGTTGGGGCGCACGTACACAAAGCACAAAAAGATCACGAGCTTGAGACCGACTATCGCAAGCAAAAGAGGTAAGAGGATCTTCTTAAAAAAATTTCCTCCCAAGAAATTGCCAAGCCCCGGATTCGATTGCCAACGCGCGCGAAACTTGGCGAGATCGATAATATTGTCTGACGGATCAAACGGACCGTTTTGCGCCATGACTCACTTTTCCTTCCTTCGTTATTATACCGACAAGGGCCTTTACTCTCGAAACGGACCATCACGCAGTTCAAGAAAGGCCCGCAGACCGTTCTCCATAAGCACACGCATGAGTTGCCGCTTCTCTTCAATTTGTGAGGAATCAATTACCAGGGCGTCGTTGGCGCGATGCACTTCCATCGCATTTTTAAAGCCCATCATTTCGTAGGCGGCTTTGATGCTGCGTTTAGTGATCTGCACGGGATACGCAGGGACTTGGGCAATCCGCTGCGCGATCCGTTGCGCCTCGGGCAGCAGTTGATCCAAGGGCGTGACCTTACTGACGAGCCCCAGTTTGAGCGCTTCGTCGGCGCTAATGGTGTCGCCGCTGTAATAGAGGTAGTGCATGGCTTTGCTGTTGTTCGCGAGATACGGCAGCAAGAGCAAGGGAGACAAGGCGAAATGACGAATCTCTGGTTCGCCAAACGACGCGGTGTCCGCCGCGATAGTAATGTCGCAAATGAGCGCTAGATTAGAGCCAGCAGCGATAGCTGGACCGTTTACTGCAGCGATCACCGGCTGACGTAAGTTCCAAATGCGCATGAGAGTGTCAAAATTGCTGCGAATGAGGCGACTCCAATCCGCTTCGTCCTTAGGGGCGTCGGCGGCCAATTCTTTAGGGCTTAGGTCAAAGCCGCTGGAAAACGCCCGCCCAGCGCCTGTGATAAGTACGACTCGCACCTGTGGGTCCTTGTCTATCGCGTCAAACGCGTCGCGTAACTCGGCCATCAATCCTTGTGAAAGAGCATTCTGCTTTTCTGGTCGGTTCAAAGTCAAGGTGACGACGCCAGCGTCTTGTTCGAGCAGTAGATATTCGTAAGCCATGTCGTTCCTCCTTATGTAATGGCGCAAAGCTTCCCCCCCATGTGTCGCGGCAGCAGGATCATAGCGCGTTTTATTACAGAGGGCACGCGATGAAGAGGCGACTCCGCTTGGCGTCTCCTACTGCCCTTGCAAAAAAATGGAAATCTCAGCAGAACACCAAGAATCAATCCATGTTCAGCTGTCAGGAGGGGATATGGGAGAACCTATTATTGTCATCGAGAAAAATGTTCCGACGCCGATGCGAGACGGGACGGTCTTACGGGCTGATGTGTTTCGTCCTGCCGCCCCAGGAAAATATCCGGTCATTTTGCAGCGCACCCCGTACAATAAAAATCTGACCACTGTCGGGTTCCTCATGTTGGATGTGATGCGCGTTGTCGGCGACGGGTACGTCGTGGTCATTCAGGATTCACGCGGCAGATACGCCTCAGAAGGAACATTTTATACTTTTACGGACGACATTCTTGATGGATACGACACGGTGGAATGGTGCGCTGCTCAGCCGTGGTCCGATGGGAATGTGGGTATGTATGGCGCTTCCTATGTGGGCGCGACGCAATGGCTGGCCGCAATTAGCCGACCGCCGCATCTGAAGGCGATCTTTCCATTGATTACGGCCTCTGACTACCATGAAGGGTGGACCTATCAGGGCGGCGCCTTTGCTCTAGGATTTAACGAAAGTTGGACAATGACTTTCTTGGCGCCTGATACGTATCAACGTTTAATGAAGACTCAACCTGAATTAGGGGAACAGTTGGGAAAGCTGCTGCAAGGCGTCGACGACATGTGCCAATGGTTCCGCTACGCGCCGCTCAAAGATTTTCCGCTCTTTGGCGAGGCGGCGTCATACTTCTACGATTGGTTGGCCCATCCTGATAACGATGATTATTGGCGGCAGGTCAACATTGAAGACCAGCATAGTAAGATACAGGTCCCGGCCTGCAATGTCGGCGGGTGGTACGATATCTTTTTGGGCGGAACGATTCGCAACTATCTCGGCATGCGCGAGCAGGGCGCAACACCGGAGGCGCGACAAGGGCAGAAGCTGATTCTGGGCCCCTGGTTCCATACCCTGCCGCTGAGCAATGTCTCCGGAGAAGTGAATTACGGGCTATCGACCACTGCTCTGGCCATGGATTTGGACGGCATGCACATCCGCTGGTTCGATCGCTGGTTGAAAGGCAAACAGAATGGCGTACTTGAAGAGCCGCCGGTGCGGATTTTTGTCATGGGAGAAAACCGCTGGCGCACGGAAAATGAATGGCCGCTCGCCCGCACCCAATACACGAAGTATTTCTTCCATAGCAACGGCAAAGCGAACAGCCTGAGAGGCGATGGTCTGCTGAGCCAGAAGGCCCCGGGCGCCGAACCGGCGGATGTCTATGTAGCCGATCCGCGTAATCCTGTGCCGACCCGCGGCGGCGGGCTGTGTTGCTGGCCGGCGGCCGTGCCTGGCGGCGCTTTTGATCAGCGGCTCATCGAAGAACGACCTGATGTGTTAGTGTATACCACTCCTGTGCTCGACCGTGATGTGGAGGTGACCGGACCAATTACCGTGACGTTGTATGCTGCGACAAGCGCGGTTGACGCCGACTTTACCGCCAAGCTGGTAGACGTACACCCTGATGGCTATGCTCGTAATTTAACAGATGGAATCATTCGTGGTCGTTATCGCGAGTCGCGCAGCAAAGCTACATTGCTCAAGGCTGGCGAGGTGTACGAATATACGATTGATCTGTGGGCAACAAGCAATCTGTTTAAAGCGGGCCATCGTATTCGCCTTGAGATTGCCAGCTCTAACTTTCCCCGCTTCGACCGTAACCCGCAGACTGGCGAAACGAGCAGTGAGGCCAGTCGTCTGGAGCCCGCGTTGCAACGTGTCTTCCACGACGAAATCAGACCTTCATATGTGATGTTGCCGTTGATTCCGCGATGACGTAAGGTGATGAAGCGCCTTTTGGCGTAGCCTAAACGGGAGAAAGCAGTAGGGGCGTGCATGCAACGCACGCCCTTCTTCTCTGCCGTTCTTTTCGTGCGCAGAGCGCATGCTACCCAAAGGCGTCAATGTTACGCATCTTTGGTTGTCCGGGTAAAGCCGAGAGAAACCTAAGAGAAAGGAGATTTCCCGAGTCGTTTTGGATCTTTTACTTTACAATGTATCCTCATTTGACATGCTCAACCACGACCCCGTAAAATTATTGTAGAGGCTGTAATGAACAAAATGACCCTGTTTTTCTTCCTGCAAGAATGTTTCGCTCAGGAACCCCAGAGACAAAGAGAATGCCCGGACGCCAGCTATCAGTCTGGCAGCGCCCAATTTACCTACTTCTCGTCTTTTCCCACCCTGATTCGTCTAATGTTGTACGTCCTTGTCTTCATCGAGTTGATGGGAGGACTTCATCAGAACGCTTTCGCATCGCCACTACTCCAGGATTTTGATGTCCTCGGAAAAGGAACCTCCTACGTCTCAATCCAGAGCAATAATCCGCCAGGACCAGCAGTCTTGCCGGGCGGTCCGACAGGTACGGGTAATTTCCTCCGTCTTGTGTCGGCCGTTCCGCAACCGTCGCCACCTTCTTCGAATACCATTACTTTTCCGACTACTAATCTTGCCGCCGATGTGATCGTCATTGACTTTGACTTTCGACTGACGCCTGGCAACGCCGTCACACCGTGGATGGGTCGCGCCGACGGCTTCGGAGCCGCCCTGCTCAATGCTGCAATATATCCCATGCCAGGAGTGACGCCTCAGTATCCACTCTATGCCCCTGAGGAGCCGAATTTCACTGGCTCTCTGGGCATCGGGTTTGACATCTATAAAAATCCTGCTTTCGACAAATACCCTGCAGATATTGGCAGCGACGATGTCATTCGTTATGGGTTCAGCGATAGTCTCTCCGTGCATTTCAATAAAGAGCTGCTCACGCAAGTGGACCTCATGAACGTGGTCGATCTCGCTGTAGGGCTGTGGATTCATGCCCGCATCATTGCGAGACCTGGAGGCGGGTTCTCTGACGTCTCGGTGATCCTGACGCCGAAGGACGGCAAGCCAGTCACCGTTGTAAACAATTTGAAGATCCCTGGTTTGCTCCCGTACCGAGGCCGTCTTCACTTCGGGGCGCGCTCGGGGGGAGAATCGGCTCATGCAGATCTCGATAATATCAGCGCTCAATTCCTGAGCAGCACCCAGAGTCTCCTGTCTTTGGAGTCGGTCACTACGAGAGTAGAAGAAACTGGACGGTCAGCGGTGCTCACGATTGATCGGGTTGGCAATCTTGCCGACACAGTGCAGGTGGGATACTGCACAACCGACGACACGGCGAAGAGCGGATTGGATTACCTCGGGACGCCCTGCTCGAGCAACAGTCAAGCACAGAGCCAATCGTATGCGAGGGGACTATCACAAGCGCTCACTTTTTTCCCTACAGAGACGAGAAAATCCTTCACTATCCCTATTATCAACAACGCCCAGGAAGAGGGCGACAAGACATTTTTTGTATCTTTACAAGATCTCAATAAAACCTCCGCGCCTCCGCTTCCTCGAACGGGTGGGCAACGTCCACTCATTGGAGAGATTGCCGTGACTCCTTCCAGCGTGATTCTCCCCGCGCAGGCATTAGTCCCGATTTTTTATGACCAGCACAGTCGGGTGGTTTGTCCATGGGCATGCTGCATGCTTGTGGCACCCTTAGC
>CAZUFQ010000114.1:0-608 GCA_964618735.1 uncultured Enterobacteriaceae bacterium | reverse complement strand
GCAACAGCCGACTTTGGGATCCAACAACGGAGGAGTTGCGGACCCCAGCCGTGAATACCGATGATCTGTTCTGCTCCGGCCATTCCTTTCTCGCGGACGGCCAGTTGCTTGTGACAGGTGGAGTCCACGCGCATGGAGCCTATGCGTTTGATGGTCTTGGTTTGGTAAGTGCGAGTTTGTACCAGGCGGACACGAATACGTGGACGAAGCTGTCTGCCATGAATGCTGGACGCTGGTACCCGACCAACACCACCTTGGCAAACGGGGAGGTCCTGGTGACATCTGGGACTACAGACGTGGCGTATACGAAAAACCTCCTTTCTCAGGTCTGGCAACCAGCGACCCAAACCTGGCGTGATCTTGTCAACGCTCAAGCCCAGAGCGTCAATGGCCAGGCGCTTGGTATAGATTTGTATCCGCGCATGTTTGTTGCGCCCGACGGCAGAGTTTTCAAAGCAGGACCTGATCCGGACTCCTGGTTCTTGGATACTGCCAATGGAGGGAATTGGACCGCAGGACCACTAACTCACTGGAGGGTGGTGCGTAGCTATGGGACAGCAGCGATGTACGAGCCAGGAAAAATTCTGATCGCCGGGGGTGGAGATCCT
>CAZUFQ010000113.1:9007-11942 GCA_964618735.1 uncultured Enterobacteriaceae bacterium | reverse complement strand
CCTTACCTCCAACGCCACTTTTCTGCTATATGCCCCTTAACTTCATGCCATTGCCTCTTGGGGGAGAGGGCCAGGGTGAGGGGAAAACCTGCCTTCGGCACCCTCTCCTGTCTCTTCTCCCCTCAAGGGAGAGGAGAAAACATAGACATTGTGTATCCACATCTTGGTGTGTTTTCCCTATAGTCCTCTTGGCTCTAAGTCCGACTTTTTTCTCAGGACTCAGCACTCGGAACTCAAGACTTGGCGATTGATGCGCGCAGCCGCAGCCGTAAAGCATTTAAGCGGATAAATCCTTCGGCGTCGGCTTGACGGTAGTCTCCGCCAGCTTCAAACGTCGAGATTTGAGGATTGTACAGCGTCTTATCAGATTTACGCCCGGCAACCGTAACGTTGCCCTTGTAGAGCTTGAGACGCGCAGTCCCGGTCACGTTCTTCTGAGACTCGTCAATGGCTGCTTGCAACATCTCTCGTTCAGGCGCAAACCAGTATCCGTAGTAGACCATTTCCGCATAGCGCGCGATGAGCGAGTCCCGCACATGCATGACTTCGCGATCGAGCGTCAGCGACTCGACGGCGCGATGCGCGGCATGCAGGATAGTTCCGCCGGGAGTTTCGTACACGCCGCGCGACTTCATGCCCACATAACGATTTTCAACCAAATCAATCCGACCTACTCCGTGCTTGCCGCCGAGTTCGTTCAACTTAGCCAAAAGAGAAGCAGGAGAAAGTTTCTCTCCATTCACCGCCACAGGATTGCCGGCCTCATAGTCAACTTCGACATACTCTGGAGTATTCGGGGCTCGTTCCGGGGACACCGAGAGCAGGAACATATCCTCGTATGGCTCGCGCCACGGGTCTTCGAGAATGCCGCCTTCATAGCTGATGTGTAGCAGGTTGCGATCGGTGCTGTACGGTTTTTCTTTGGTCACCGTAATGGGAATGTTGTGTTGCTCCGCATACGCGATCTCGTCGGAACGAGACTGCAGATCCCACGTGCGCCACGGCGCAATAATCTGAATGTCAGGTTGCAGCGCGAAATACGTAAGTTCGAAGCGCACCTGATCGTTGCCTTTGCCGGTGGCGCCGTGCGCCACTGCGTCCGCCTGTTCCTGACGGGCGATCTCGATCTGGCGCTTGGCAATCAATGGACGAGCGATCGAGGTGCCGAGCAGATAACCGCCTTCATAAAACGTGTTCG
Source organism: uncultured Enterobacteriaceae bacterium (assembly GCA_964618735.1). Lineage (GTDB taxonomy): Bacteria > Desulfobacterota > Binatia > Bin18 > Bin18 > SYOC01. The sequence continues at coordinate 10,744 of CAZUFQ010000113.1, read as the reverse complement.
CGCGTAGTATCGGAAAGACAAAATCGCGCACGAACTCCTCGCGGAGGTCCTCAATATAAACTTTGCTCGCCCCAATTTTTTTAGCCGTTTCTTCAACCGGCGCGAGTTCCTCACCTTGACCGAGATCGGCGCAGAAGGCGACGACCTCACATTGATAGGTGTCAATCAGCCAACGGAGAATCACGGAGGTATCGAGCCCGCCACTATACGCGAGCACTACTTTCTTTACATTCGTCACAGCACATCACTTCCTGGAAAAAGTGCGAGCACCCTAGCATGGGGGAGCCGGAGAGACAACGGAGCGGAAATGGAGAGTGCAGTTTCCTTGGTTTTGATTCCCTGCCTCACAATGGCGCCACGTTTTCCGTAGGGGCGCAGCATGCTGCGCCCCTACAAAGACGAAATTGAATCACTACCGCAACCGAGCAAAAAGAGACCAAAGCATTATTCATTAGCAGGTTTTTATGAAAGTTTAATCAAAATTTCCGCGAAAAGCATTGACAAACCCGTCAACGGTCCGCTATTCATTAGCCCTTCGGCAACTTTCTCCTTAGGAAATTAGGTGGGGGCAGGTAGGGTGCCAATTGAAATCGACACTATCGACCGACACATCCTCGCTGTCTTGCAGGAGAACTGCAAACTGCCGTTGGTGAAAATTGGCGAGCGGGTGGGCTTGTCTGCTCCCTCAGTGAATGAGCGGATTCGTAAGCTGGAGGAGAGTGGAGTGATCCGCGGCTATACGGCGATCTTAGATGCGCGGGCGCTTGGGAAAGATATTACCGCTTTCATCGGGGTCTTTATTGACCACCCGAAAGCGATCAATCAGTTCGAGCGGGCCATCGACAAGGTCGAAGCCGTGCAGGAATGTCACCACGTGACCGGCCAACATACGTTCCTGTTGAAGGTCAAGGCGGATAACACCTCAAGCCTGGAAGAACTCATCAGCAAGATCCGCTCGATTGAAGGAGTAGCACGAACGGAAACTTCGGTGGTTTTGAGCACCTACACTGAAGGACTATGGCTGGAGCTGAAAGCGCCGGATGAAGCGGTGGATGGGGGGGGAGAACGAGGACACAAAGGCAAGTAAAAAACGTCGGTGCACAGCGCTAAGGAACTAGGAGGTGGAACCATGGCAACACGACCGCAGAAACAAGGACTGTACGATCCACAATACGAGCATGACTCTTGCGGCGTGGGGTTTGTGGTTAACATTAAGGGAGAACAATCGCACGCGATTATCGAGCAAGCCTTAACCGTCTTGGAGAATCTGGACCATCGCGGCGCTTGCGGTTGTGAAGAGAATACTGGCGACGGCGCTGGGATTCTCATGCAGATTCCTCACATGTTTTTCCAAAACGCCTGTGAGGGACTGGGCTTCCTCTTACCGCGCCCCAAACATTACGGTGTGGGCATGCTGTTCTTGCCGCCCGAACGCGATCAGCGTTTATATTGCGAAAAGACACTCGAGGACATTGTCCGTGAAGAAGGGCAGACAGTGCTCGGGTGGCGGAAGGTGCAAACCGACAATCTCTATCTTGGAGAAACCGCCAAATCGTGCGAGCCGTTCGTCCGGCAAATTTTCATTGGACGCAATCCCTCCCTGAAGGACGACCTCGCGTTTGAACGGAAACTGTACGTCATTCGTCGACGTGCGGAGAACGCGATCCGCTTAGGCGGCGACGACGGCGGGGAATAATTTTATTTCACCATCATTGCTTTTCGGAACATTGGTGACAA
>CAZUFQ010000113.1:0-8997 GCA_964618735.1 uncultured Enterobacteriaceae bacterium | reverse complement strand
CCCCCTGCGTGGAATAATTTTTATTCTTCAGCATGTCTTGTCGGACGATTGTCTACAAAGGCATGTTGACGCCTCATCAGGTGTCGACCTTCTACCCCGATCTCTCGGAGCCGGAAGTGGAAACCGCCATCGCTGTGGTCCATTCCCGCTTCAGCACCAATACCTTTCCCAGCTGGGAACGCGCCCATCCGTACCGCTATCTCATCCATAATGGTGAAATCAACACGCTGCGTGGCAACGAAAACTGGATGCGCGCGCGACAAGCGCTGCTAGCCTCCGAGCTGTTTGGCGATGATTTGACCAAAGTGCTTCCCATCATTCAGCCCGACGGCAGCGACTCGACGAAATTTGACAATTGCTTGGAGTTCCTGGCGCTGAGTGGACGCTCGTTGCCGCACGCCATGATGATGATGATTCCGGAACCCTGGGAGAATCATGAAAGCATGTCCGACAAAAAGCGGGCATTTTACGAATATCACAGCTGCCTCATGGAACCGTGGGATGGTCCAGCCTCGATCGGCTTTACTGACGGCGTGGTGGTGGGCGCCGTGTTGGACCGCAATGGCTTGCGCCCGTCTCGATACTATGTCACCAAAGACGATCTGGTGATTATGGCGTCTGAAGTTGGCGTCCTCGAAATTCCGGCGGAGCGGGTCCTCGAAAAACGCCGGCTGCAACCCGGACGGATGTTCCTTGTCGACACAGAAGAAGGACGCATCATCAGCGACGAGGAAATTAAGGAACAGATGGCGACCGCCCAGTCGTATCGCGCCTGGCTGGACACCCATCAGGTCTACTTTGACCGTCTCCCAGAGCAACAAGATGAAGAACCGCCCTATGACCATCAAGCGACATTACAACAGCTGCAAGCCTTTGGTTACAGTTTTGAGGATTTGAAGGTCACTATTGGTCCCATGGCGCAGAACGGTATCCAGCCGGTTGGTTCGATGGGCACGGATACGCCTTTGGCGGTGCTCTCTGATAAGCCGCAATTACTCTACAACTATTTCAAGCAACTCTTCGCCCAAGTCACCAATCCGCCGATCGATCCCATTCGCGAAGAGCTGATCACTTCAACCACGCTCACGCTCGGCTCGGAAGGCAATCTCATCCAACCGAATCCTGAGGGCTGTCGGCAGCTGCGCATCTCGACCCCGATTCTCAAGAATGCGGAATTGGAAAAACTGCGGCGCACGAATCTGCCCGGCGTTCGCGTCGAGACCTTGTCCATCTTGTTTACTCCCGTCAGGGGAGAAGCGGCGCTCGAGCAGGCGATGAAGGACTTGTGCCAGGCTGCGGATCGAGCAATTAGCCAGGGCGCGACGATTCTCATCTTGTCTGACAAAGGGGTCGATGGCGCCCTGGCTCCGATTCCTGCGCTACTCGCCTCTGCTGGGTTGCACCATCATCTCATTCGTGCGGGGACCCGCACCCGCGTCGGTTTGGTGCTTGAATCTGGCGAGCCGCGCGAAGTGCATCACTTCTGCTTGTTGATAGGCTATGGAGTGCAAGCCATTAACCCCTATCTCGTTTTCGAATGCCTGAATGACATGATCCACGAAGGCATGCTGCCAAACCTCAGCTACTCTGCTGCGGTCAAGGGCTATATCAAAGCCGTCAATAAAGGCGTGGTCAAAGTAATGGCAAAGATGGGGATCTCTACCATTAAGTCTTATTGCGGCGCCCAGATCTTTGAAACGTTGGGACTCAGTCAAGCACTCGTCGATCAATACTTTACCTGGACGCCCTCGCGCATCGGCGGCATCGGCCTGGAACAGATCGCTCGCGAGACCCGGCAACAACACGCCAAAGCGTTTCCGGAAATTCCGCTCAACGGGCACACGCTCGAAGTCTACGGGCAGTATCAATACCGTAAAGACGGCGAGCTGCATCTCTTTAATCCTCGTACGATCCACTTGCTGCAGAAGGCGTGTCGCACGAACGATTACGCCGCGTTCAAAGAGTACAGTAAACTGATTGACGACCAGTCAGAACGGATGGCGACGTTGCGCGGCCTTATGGAGCTGAAGCTGGATGCGCAGCCCATTCCACTTGAAGAAGTCGAATCCGTTGAAGAGATTGTCAAACGGTTTAAGACCGGCGCCATGTCGTATGGCTCGATCAGCAAAGAAGCGCATGAGGCCCTGGCGATCGCCATGAATCGCCTGGGCGGCAAGAGCAATACGGGAGAAGGCGGTGAAGATCCCGCCCGCTACGTCCCTGATCCGAACGGCGACTCACGCAACAGCGCCATCAAGCAAGTCGCGTCGGGCCGCTTTGGCGTGACCAGTTATTACCTCACCCAGGCCCGAGAGCTGCAAATCAAAATGGCGCAAGGCGCGAAGCCTGGTGAGGGTGGAGAATTGCCCGGTCGGAAAGTCTATCCATGGATTGCCAAGGTGCGCTTATCTACTCCTGGAGTGGGCCTCATCTCGCCGCCGCCGCATCATGATATTTATTCGATCGAAGACTTGGCGCAACTGATTCACGATCTTAAAAACGCAAATCAAGAGGCGCGGATCAGCGTCAAACTGGTGTCTGAAGTCGGGGTCGGCACCATCGCGGCCGGCGTGGCGAAAGGCCATGCTGATGTGGTGCTGATTAGCGGCCATGATGGCGGCACCGGCGCGTCGCCGCAGACAAGCATCAAGCATGCGGGGCTGCCATGGGAGTTGGGGCTCGCAGAAACGCACCAGACGCTCGTCCTGAACAACCTGCGCAGCCGCATCGCCGTGGAAACCGACGGGCAACTGAAAACCGGGCGCGACGTCGTTATCGCCGCGCTTCTCGGCGCCGAAGAGTTTGGCTTTGCCAGCACCGCATTAGTCGCGATGGGCTGCATCATGATGCGCGTCTGTCATCTTGATACCTGCCCGGTTGGCGTCGCCACCCAGAACCCCGAACTGAGAAAGAAATTCATGGGTGATCCCTCGTACGTGGTAAATTTCATGCGTTTCATCGCCCAGGAAGTGCGCGAATATATGGCGCAGCTCGGCTTCCGTACGGTCAATGAAATGGTGGGACATTCCGAACAGATCGAAATGCGGCGGGCTGTCAACCACTGGAAAGCGAAGGGCTTAGATCTTTCAGCGATTCTGTATCAGCCTGAAGTCAGTGCGGACGTCGGTCGCCACTGCCAAATCCCCCAGAATCACGGGCTGGAGAATGCGCTCGACAACCAGGCGTTGCTTGATCTTGCCACACCGGCGCTCGAACGCGGCGAAAAAGTCAAAGCGACGTTGCCTATTCGCAACACCAACCGTGTGGTGGGCACCATTCTCGGGAGTGAAGTCACACGGAAATTCGGACCAGAAGGGTTGCCGGATGGGACGATTCATTTTCATTTCCAAGGTTCCGCCGGGCAGAGCTTCGGGGGGTTCATTCCTCGCGGGATGACACTGGAGCTTGAAGGCGACGCCAATGACTACTTTGGCAAAGGGTTATCGGGCGGCACGATCATTCTGTATCCGCCCGAGGGCTCCACTTTTGCTCCCGAAGAAAACATTGTTGTTGGGAATGTCGCATTCTACGGGGCCACTCGCGGCGAAGCCTACATCCGTGGGATGGCGGGCGAACGCTTCGGCGTGCGCAACAGCGGCGTGCGCGCCGTTATCGAAGGCGTGGGCGATCATGCCTGCGAGTACATGACTGGCGGCTGTGTAGTGGTCATTGGCGCTACAGGACGCAATTTCGCCGCCGGCATGTCCGGTGGAGTTGCTTACGTGCTCGATGAAGACGGAACGTTTAAGACCCGTTGTAATCTGGATACCGTGACCCTTGAACGCCTTGACGAAAGTGATCTGCCAGAGGTGGAAGAAATGCTCAAACGGCATGCTGTCTATACTCACAGTGAGCGAGCCTGGCAGTTTCTCGCGTTGTGGGAAGAGAGCGCGCCGAAATTTGTCAAAGTCTTACCCAAGGACTACAAGCGCATGCTGGACGCAATCCATCAGGCGGAAAACGAAGGGCATGTCGGAGAAGAAGCGGTGATGGCCGCATTCGAAGCGAATAAGAACGACGCCGCTCGCGTGAGCGGGAATTAGTACTTTGTCCGCTGTTTCATCGCACTGATTTTGAGGGATTTGGTTTCGTCATGCCAGCGCAGGCTGGCATCCAGGGAGATGCAGCGCCGGCCTCCAGTTATGCCTCCTGGATTCCGGGTCTCGCAGTGCTCGCCCGGAATGACGGAGCCAATGTCTACCCCTCATCTTTAATGCGTCGAACTACTAGTATTCCGCCGCATTGATAAGGAGAGAGAATTTTCATGGGTAAACCAACCGGATTCATGGAATTTAGCCGCGAGCTGCCTCATGATCGGTTGCCGCTCGAACGGGTGAAAGACTGGCAAGAGTTCCACGACCATTTCCCGGAAGCCAAGCTGCGTGAACAAGGCGCGCGCTGCATGGATTGCGGCGTCCCGTTCTGCCACACTGGTACGCTCATCAGCGGCATGGCTTCAGGTTGCCCGGTGAACAATCTCATTCCAGAATGGAACGATTTGGTCTATCGCGGCCTATGGAAAGAAGCGCTTGAGCGGTTGCATAAGACGAATAATTTCCCTGAGTTTACCGGTCGCGTGTGTCCGGCTCCATGCGAAGGCTCGTGTGTGCTTGGCATCAATGAACCTGCAGTCACTATTAAAAATATCGAGTACTCGATTATCGACAAGGGCTTTGCGGAAGGTTGGGTCACAGCCGAGGCGCCAGAAAAGCGTACTGGAAAGAAAGTTGCGGTGGTGGGGTCCGGACCGGCGGGGCTTGCCTGCGCTGCGCAGCTCAATCGTGCTGGTCATTTCGTCACGGTTTTCGAGCGCGCCGACCGTATTGGCGGACTGCTGATGTACGGCATTCCTAACATGAAGCTGGAAAAATCGATTGTCCAGAGACGCCTCGACCTTATGGCTGCTGCAGGAGTAAAATTTGTCACCAACACGGCAGTCGGACTGGACCTCCCGGCCAAACAGCTGCAACAGGATTTTGACGCGATCATCCTCTGCTGCGGCGCCACTAAGCCTCGTGATCTGCCCATTCCCGGACGAGAACTGAAAGGCATTCATTACGCCATGGAGTTTCTCCATGCGAATACCAAGAGCTTACTCGATTCCAAGCTCCAAGACGGCCAATATATCTCGGCGAAAGACAAGCACGTGATCGTCATTGGCGGCGGCGACACAGGAACAGACTGTGTCGGCACCTCAATGCGCCACAAATGTACGAGCCTTCTCCAATTAGAAATCTTGGCGCGTCCGCCAGACACTCGTCAGCTGGACAATCCCTGGCCGGAGTGGCCCAAAATTTATCGTCTTGATTACGGTCAAGAAGAAGCCCAGGCGCGCTTTGGGAAAGATCCTCGTGAATACCTCACCACGGCGGAAAAATTCGTCGGCGATGAGCAGGGACAGGTCAAAGAACTGCATATCGTCGATGTTGAATGGGTAAAAAACCCACAAGGCGCTCTGGTTCCGCAGAAAATTGCCGGCTCCGAACGAATTTTACAAGCTGACTTGGTGCTGCTCGCCATGGGGTTCCTGGGACCGGAACAGAAGATTCTGGAAGACCTCAGCGTCGAACGTGATCCTCGCTCTAACGCTAAAGCGGAGTATGGCCAATACGCCACAAACGTCGCTGGTGTTTTCGCGGCTGGCGACTGTCGGCGCGGTCAGAGCTTAGTGGTGTGGGCGATCAACGAGGGGCGTGGCGCTGCGCGGGAATGCGATCGTTATCTCATGGGCAGAACGGACCTTCCTTGAAGTATTGAGTCATCGGGTCATCGCGCCATTGAGTTATCTTCTTCCCCTACTCATCAAGCTGGCTCTTCAATTCTTTCACCGCTCAATGGCCCAATGATGCAATCTTTTTTCCTCTCTTGAGTCCTCTTCGAGGATCGCGTACAAAAAAACGACTACATTGAGGGAGCACAAACGATGAAACCAGTAAGTGTCTACACGACAAATTACTGCGGCTATTGCGTTGCAGCGAAGAACTTGCTGAAAGCCAAAGATATTCCGTATCAGGAGATTGATGTGTCTAACGACCCCGCCATGCGGCAAGAACTTGTGCAACGCACCGGTCGCCGCACTGTGCCGCAGATTTTCATCGGTGACGAATCGATCGGCGGATTTACCGAACTCAAAGCGCTGTCAGACAAAGGCCAACTCGGCGAGAAGCTAGCCGACTAAAATAGCCCGCTCGCCATGCTCGCTTTATGGCGTATGGCCCGTTCACTGCATTCGCTCTATAGCAAAAAATTCTTGCCATAAGCCATTTGCTATTTGCTATACAGTGAGCGAAGCGAACGAGCCATCATCTGCCGTTCTCTTGCCCTTTCCCCCTCCTTTTTGCTATATCCCCAAGAACCTACCGCAGTGACAGAAAAGGAGGCATTTGTATGGCATTGTATCTCGATGAAGTGTGGCTGAGAGATCCATCTCCGGAACGGATGAAAGAATTCGTCCGCATGATTGGCGCGGCGGCGAAAAGCCCCGCTTCGATTGGCGCCCCGGCGGAAGTGCGCTTCGTGGCCGGTCCCTGGGCGTCGAACGAAGAACCAAAAGTGATCTTTCTCGTGGATATCCCCAATCACACGCCGACGTATCAAATCTTCGGCAAGCTCGTTTCGACAGGTCTCGTCGAAAAACGTCGCCTCACTCCCATCGTCGAATGGAGTGAAGTCGAGAAGATGGCAAGCCAGTTGTAAGGTCTCAATTGTTTTCCGTGAGGGGCGCACGCACAGGTGCGCCTCTACAAATCCCGCCGACAGCGCGGATATCTGCATCAGCTTCCCTTTGACAGATCGCTCACAACTTGCTTAGATTCCCGAGCTGGATTCTATCTGAGAGTAGATGACGTACAGCAACTACATTAATGGAGGGTCACGCGATGAGTACTGTTGTTCTTCTCGAAATGCAAGTCAAACCTGAAGCCGTCAATGAAGTAAAAGCGTTCTTCAAGGAAATTTTGCCTGACACGCGCGCCTATGCTGGATGCCAGGGGCTCGATGTCTATGGCAATCTCGACGATGGCGGGAATATTGTGCTCTACGAACGTTGGGAATCGCGCGATCATTATCAGAAGTACCTCAACTGGCGCACTGAGACTGGCGCCTTGAATAAGCTCAGCTCAAAGCTCGCCGGCCCGCCGAAGATTCGCTACTACGAACGGGTTGACGTCTAAAGCAAAATGCCTGCTGTGGATGTTCGTAAGAGCGTGCGCGGAGAGATCTTCACGATCTGGCCGCGCCGCTTGCCCTTCCTCCTTCTCTTCTGCGCCTTATGCGCTCTCATCTTCTGCAACGCCAATGCGACAGCGCAGCAAGCAAAGAATGAAACGCTGACCGCCGTCGCAGGCGTCAAAGTTGGCCATCATACGCTGAGCGAACGACCAACAGGTTGCACGGTCATTCTTGTTGAGGCCGGCGCCGTCGGAGGCGTCGATGTACGCGGCGCAGCTCCAGGCACCCGCGAAACGGACTTATTGAATCCTGTTAACCTTGTAGAGAAAGTACACGCGATCGTCCTTTCCGGCGGCAGCGCGTTTGGCCTCGACGCCGCCACTGGCGTCATGCGCTATCTTGAAGAACGCAACGTCGGATTCGAGACGTCTGTAGCAAAAGTCCCAATCGTGCCGGCGGCGATCCTTTTTGATCTTGGTGTGGGCGACCCCAAAATCCGCCCGACGGCGGACTGTGGGTATCGTGCAGCAACCGCGGCCACTACTGATCCAGTGCAAGAAGGCGATGTCGGCGCCGGCGCGGGCGCAACGGTAGGCAAACTCGCGGGGTCCAAGCGTGCGATGAAAGGCGGGATCGGAACAGCGTCTATCACGTTGCCCGACGGCTTGACCGTGGCGGCCTTGGTTGCAGTCAACGCCGTGGGTGATGTCGTGGACCCGTCCAGCGGGAAAGTCGTCGCGGGCGTACGTACGGAGGACGGCAAAGGGTTAGCAGACATACGCACCTTCATCAGAGCTGGCGTGCTCAACCAAGTAAAGCCTGGGCAAAACACCACCATCGGTGTGATCGCCACCAATGCTCGTCTTACCAAGGCCCAAGCCGCCAAGATTGCCCAAATGGCCCACGATGGCTTCGCGCGCGCTATCTCTCCGTCCCATACGCCCTTTGACGGCGACACCATCTTTACTGTGGCGACCGGCGTGCACCAAGGGAATGCGGATCTGTTGACTGTCGGGGCCTTGGCCGCTGATGTGATGGCTGAGGCCATCGTCCGCGCAGTCCATCAGGCCGCCGGCATTCCCGGCTATCCTGCGGCGCGGGATCTGGAGCGCTAGAGCGGTTTTCATTTGGGTTGACCTTATCAGATTCCCCTCACCCGCAGCCGCTGCGCGTCTGCTGCCCTCTCCCCAGCGGGGAGAGGGATAGGGTGAGGGGTGTGTGACAGACAAAAGAAGATCAACTGATCTGCAATCCGCTATAGGCTGGTAAAATACTAATGATGAAATCCTCCCTGTCCCTCCTTTGTCAAAGGAGGGGACCTAAATGCCCCCTTTGGCAAAGGGGGCCGCGCGCAGCGCGAGGGGATTTGTAAGCATCCGTAGCGGGCGTACGTTACCCTTCCAGGAAGAACTCATTCACGCAGACGCCACGCACGCTGCACACGACTCAGCGTTGTTCCCCTCAGCCCGCAAGCGATCTTCTTCCGTTTGATATTGCGGCGTGTCATAGCGCGGAGTGCGTGAGTCGCCGTCCATCATTGCGGTCTTCTTCCATTCGTCTTCGTCGGACCAGCGGAACGGCAACGTTTTGATGGAGCCAGGTTCGGTCATGGTGCGAAATGCATCGAGGGCCTGTAACAAAATCTCTCGCTGCAGTTCAGGCTCATGCGGTTTGCCGGTGGTATGGCCCAGCGGAAAATCAAGAAACGCGGCGCGCGGCGGATTCACTGACTTGATAATATCAATCGCACTCGCCATGCACAGAGTAGGAATCCCGGCCGCTTCAGCGCAACGAGCGATCAGTCCAACGGACTGATGACACACCGGT
>CAZUFQ010000112.1:0-11949 GCA_964618735.1 uncultured Enterobacteriaceae bacterium | reverse complement strand
TCAATAATCCACTCGTAAATCGCTTGAGCTTTCTCCACCTCGTCACGCCGCCCCGCGACGATCTCGGCTGCGGTCTTCGCCACGATTCCATCCGTGCGGATCATGGTGGAGGGCTGACGAAAATACTGGAGCACCGCCTCGTCTTCTGGCGCGAACGGGGGTGAGGGATGGGTCATATTGACCTGACGATCGCGGGTCCTGAAGCGACTCTTGACTTCGAGGACCGGTTCCGGTTCTCCAGCCTCCCACGAGGCAACTACCAAGCCCGTGCCGTACTGGTCGTACGTCAGCACCTGGGCAGAGGTGTAATTGCCGGTCCAGCGATCCGGCTCGCGCACGAAGTAGTCCGTCGCATGTAGCAGCGGCGCCGGTGCCCAGGCGCGCACTGTGCCTGTCGCCTCTCGGATGGTCAGCCGTGTGGTGACCTCGAACGCGCGCCAGGAGGCCTCCGCGCCATACATGTCACGGACACCTTTGGGAAGGCTACCGAGCAAGAGGGCGGCCGACACGGTCAGTCCTTGCTTTAGGAATGTTCGACGATGCATGACTCCTCCTAAAAAAAAGAGATACCGGATAGCTGCGAAACACGCAGGTGGCGCACTGGGGAGGAGAAAAGTAAACGCTCCCTTGTACCGCAGTTTAGACTGGTCGGCTCCCGACATCTTTTCGGTTTCATGAGTCTCGTAGGCATATCCGCACCCGTTTCCCTTGTCCAGGAGGTTCTGGTCAAAGGGTTATCTCTCATTCCATAGGCGCTTCAATGAAATTCTTTCCTCCAAGAGCGTCAATTTTGCGCTAGCCCTGTCGCTTGTTTGCGGCGCGCGACAAGCCGCCTATAGGTAAGGGGCGACGTGAGCTCTGCGAGGAATCGCCGCGGAATCGGGTCGTCAGGGAGCCCGGCGTCGGCGATGGCCACTCCATCAGCGATTTGGCCTTCAGAGTTGGCTTCGGAGACCTGTCGTACTTTAATCGGGCATTCCGTCGCCATTATGGAGCCACGCCGTCCGACATCCGGCACTACGGCCATGAGGGGTGCTGTGAGGGAGAAAAGGCAAAATCGCGCGACGCGTAAGGTGTTCTCTGACGTCCACCGCCTTCTCCTTTGCCGACACATGTCCTCAATCGTGGCCTGGACATTGGGGCAGCCATCAACATGGTGGTGAACATTCTTCGCGCACCGTCCAATCCAAGCGGCCAGCCCGACGTCCGCGCCGTGTATCAGACACAGTCAGGGAGAACCCTATCGTTCCCAGCTCAGGCGCTATCCTGCAACACTGAGTATACTCCCGCATAAGATGTCTACAAATTTTGCACAGTACGAGCTGGGTCGGTGAGATGGGGACCCTGATGAGTCCCTTCGCAAGGAACGCGCCTGTCGGCTGCGCACGCCATTTTAGCCCCCTCCAACCGTGCAATTAGAGCCCATAAAAGAGCGGAGTCTCCAAGCTGCGCGCGGTTGAGATGTCTACGAAAACACCTCCTTTGCGCTTGTGGTCTGAATATTGCGGGATTCGCCGAGCATTCAGAAGATCGTCGAGGCCCTACTTCGTTTTTGTTGTCTCGCGGTAGGACAAAGCTCAGTCATCGGCGCGTTTGCGCCACAGCACTGCACGCTTTGTTTCCCTCTGGCTGCCTTTGCTTGTGGGGAATGGCGTCATTGGATCGCCTGGATCATGTGAAAAACCTATGCCGCCGCGGCGCGCCGAGAGGGAGGGTGGAACGTGCGTTATGTTGTTGAGAGACTCAAATGGTTATGCTGTCATGTGTCCTATACCATCCGCCTCTTGCGCCACCCGAAAGAAAGCGTGACCCCTATCAACAGCTATCTCGCCCGTATTAAAGGGATGCTCCCTTGCCCCAATTCCAACGGCATCATCTTTTTTGCCTGTGACACGCAGTTTATGGAACGGTTTGGGTATAGCCTCCTTTTTTCCTGTTATGAACATGCGCGCGCCTGTGGGGTGCATATCCATCTATATGAGCCTTCTGTCGCCGTTTTGCGGAAAATGACCGCACTGAGCGTACAGTTTCCTGATATGCGTGTGTCCTATACCTATGAAGAAGCGATTGACCGTGGAAGCCTGCCAGAACTTTGGGTGTATTACACTGCCTTTCGCTTCATCGTCGCCAAAAAAATTCTCGAGGAGTCAAAGTCTGTCCTGCTCTGCCTAGACGCGGATGGCCTCGTCCAGCGTTCTCTTAGTCCGGTTCTTGCTAAGGCCCGCCTTCATGATATTGGGCTCTATTTTCGGTTGCAGAAGCGCGATATCCGGAAAAAAATTGCGGCGTTCTGCGTCACCTTCAACTATACTCGGCACGGGGTGGCCTTTCTGGAGTTTTTTGCCGGCCTGTTAAGTCAATTTCATCAACATTACCCCGCCATTCGCCCGGAGCTGCATTTCCATTTTGACCAATCGTGTCTCTACTTTTCCTATCTGGTGAGTAAATTCACTAAAGGCCTGTCCTTTTATCGCATTGGGAAAGAAGTGGTCGATTACCGGGCGGCCACTCCTGCGTGTATCTGGACGGCAAAAGGAAAGCGGAAAGAGGACGAGCTGTTTCTGCAAGAAGTCGGAAGGATACGAGAGAAGTACGAAGCCATGCATCCTGAAAGTCCGGCAGTCGCAAAGTTGCAATGAAGACAAGTTACAATCTTCACTTTTTGTGATCCGTGCGGCCAAGGCGCAGGATTATACTGTTGGCGTTAGCGGTTTGTTGATCGTATTTGCGAGTTGTCCCTTTCACATTGCATGCCTGACTTCGATCCCAGCAATCCTACAGCACCCTGCCGAAAATGACTCGCACCCCAGCCTAGGACATACCATTCGCTTCCCTGTGCGATGATCTTGCTCCACAAGATTATGAAGATCCTTCGACTGCCGACGGACGATGGCAGTCTTGTGAACGAAGTGAAAAGTCAATCATGAAGTTGATTATACCGTCTTCCACCTTACGATTATGGGAGCAGCATTGCGGAACGTCCCTCAAGTGAAAAGTTGGGACAGAACCGATATTATGAAGAGTAAGCTTTGGAGGTGTCCAGTGGAGATGTTGCAATTACCACGATGTCTGTTCACTATAACCCGTACGTTAGGACTGGTTCTGATTTGGCACGGTGCTATCCAAGCACAGACGTGCACCTTAAACGCGAATTCGTCAAATTACAAAAATCAGCTAAAATTGTTAAAAGCTGGGGAAACCCTCTGCCTCGGCGCTGGTACATATCCACGATTTGACCTCAGCAACCTGAACGGCACATCGGCCGGGTGGAAAACTGTCACCGGTCCCTCCTCTGGCAGCCCAGCTGTCATCACCGTTGACCCTGCAAACTCCACCTGCTGCAACCTCATGGAGATGGGAAACAGCTCCTATCTGGCCGTGAAGAATCTGACCATTGATAGTGCGCATGTGGATGGCATTTTTGGAATCAACACGGGCTCGGCTTCACACGACATCCTGATTGAGAACTGCAAATTTATCGGACAAGACTCGGGCCAGCAAACCGTTGGTATTGCGCTCCACGGGACAGCTTGGAACTGGACCATGCGCAAGAATACGTTTATCGAGGCTGGAACGGGCATGTATTTGGGACAATCCACAGGGACTGCGCCCTTTGTGGGGGGACTCATTGAGAATAATCTCTTTGTCAACACCATCGGCTATAATATGGAGATAAAATACCAGCTCCCGTATACACCTCCCACTGGTATGCCAAGCGGCCCGCATCGAACGATCATCCGCAATAATGTGTTCATTAAAGAGAAGCCCCAGAGCAACTGGCCGCCTGCTATCGTCGATGGCCCTCGCCCTAATTTCTTGGTAGGCGGATTTCCCTCAAGTGGCCCAGGTTCAAGCGATTGGTATGAAATTTACGCCAACTTCTTCTACAAAAATCCAGACGAAGCGCTTTTTCAAGGCTCAGGGAGAATTGCCTTTCACGACAATATTCTGGTCGGCGCTAGCGACACTTCGGCCCTTTTCATAGATCACGACCTGCCGCTCAAAATTGCTCATGTCTACAATAACACCATATATGGAGGAAACAGGGGCATTTCGGTTTCCGGTTCCTCCCTTCAAGCCTCATCTATAAGAGGCAATGTAGTGTTTTCCGCATCCGGAATATCGGGGGTCAATCAAGCGGGGAATTTGGTAGATACAACCGCGAATGCCGCCCTGTATGTGAAGAGCCCATCATTGACCCTTGGCAGCATGGACTTCTACCCACTCCCAGGCAAGTGCACTGGTAGCGCACTCGACATGACTGCCTACACTGGACAAGTAGACTACAATTTTGATTTTAACGGGCAGTCCAAAGGAACCTTTATCTATCGTGGCGCCTATGCGGGTAGCGGCACGAATCCTGGCTGGCGCCTGAACAATGCTCTCAAGGTTGGAGGCCCATCCTCTGGTGCCCCTCTCGACAACCAAGCGCCCAATCCGCCAACAGATGTAAAGGTAACGCCCTGAACGCGGTTAGAGATGAATTGGGTGAATAGCGAGTCGTCTAGCGCCCGGGTTGCAAACAAAATGGATAAAGGGAACCCCACGCACGAGGCAACGATGGTATCTATGCTGTTACCCGTACACGAACATGAGTTTCTCATCGAAATACTCGAACGCATGAGAAAAAGTCTGATGGAAGAACTCGTCCATACCGAGGATGCTGAGTATCGTAATTACCTGAGGGAACGCGTGGAGATGGCTTCGGCGCTATTGCAGAAACTTAAGACCGGCAGTTCCCTCGCATTTGTCAGTGGGCAAGAACTCCCTACCTAATCTCGCGGGCAACGGCGCTTCTACAGCGCTGTGGAACCTCAGGGCGAAAGGCCCGTTGGGGTCAGCCCTCGATCCCTCGCGCTGGTCGGCGCCGACCATAAAGGTTTTCCTTTTTCTTCAATGGGTGCGTGTTACTTTAAACTAACCCGTTGATTATCACTTTGAGTGACATTGGAGACGACGGACCAGGACTCCTGTGACTTGGCGTGCGCCTTCAACATCATCAATTTAAATAAAGTTAATTTGAGGATTCATCCCTTGGTCTCTGAGGCGCGGCAGGATTTTTTTATTTTTATATTCAGACCCCCTTGTGTAAGAATATAACTGTGCAACTATGCCAGAACCTTGAACTGAAAATTTGAGTTCAATGTGTACAAGTTCCTGAAGGGTGATTTGACTCGGCGGGCAAAGGACGAAAAAGTAACATGTCACGCTGTTGTTGAGGGAGCTTCGTCTTCGGGAGTGCGGCGCATGGACGCGCCGGGTTGAGACGGATGTAGCATCTCGCAAACGAGCGCAGTTGCTGGTGAAACCTAACGGTAACGGCAAGGAGTTGAGAATACTCTCAGGGTGAAGTGCGTCAACGTTCTCTCTGTCAGCCTCCTGAAGCTTTGGCCTCTGCGATGAGGCAACCCGACAGAAGCATTTCTTCGCTCAATACGGGAGAAAATCCTATGGTTCGATTGCTTGCGGCGCCATTCAGTGTGAGTCTTTTTTTCTTTTCCCTATCGAGTTTCCAGAGCGGAATTGCTGGGGCCGCGCAGCTCACCGTGCTCTGGAGAGATAATTCAGGCAACGAAGCCGGCTTCAAAGTCGAGCGCAGAATGGGTCAAGGGGGCGCGTATGGACCGTTGACTACCACGGGAGCCAACACCACGTCTATTCTCGACCAAACCGTAAATGCGGGCGTGCTCTATTGTTACCGCGTCTACTCCTTTAACTCGATCGGCGCTTCGGCTTATAGCAACGAGGACTGCGCCACGGCCGCGTCAAGCCTGCCCCCGAACACGCCGAGTGTCGAGTATAATTTCAATGAAGGCGCTGGGACAAGAGTAGTCGACGCGTCAGGGAATCAGCGAGACGGTACAGTAGTAGGAGCAACGTGGACTACCCAGGGGAAATATAGCAAGGCGCTGTCCTTCGATGGGGGGACGGATCGAGTCCTCAGTGGATTGCACACGCATGCGTTAGCACGGAGCTTTTTGGTGTGGACCAAGCGGATAGGACCGGGTGGAGGGAATTTGGGACGCATCTTTGACAAGCGGACCTCGAGCACTGAAGTGGAATTGCTCTACAATGATTCCGCAAAGAAAGTGTATCATTATATGCGCGAATGGTCGGGCGGCGTAGGCAACTGGACAATCCCACAGCCAAGTCCCAATGTCTGGCATCATATCGCCGTGGTGTATGACGCTTCGTCGTCGGCGAACTCGCCGAAAATTTATGTTGATGGAATATCACAAGTAGTGACTAGATTAAACGCGCCGAGTGGAAGTCCGCTGACCAACACCGATCCTTATGTGATCGGAAACCGCGGGGCGGGCGACCGAGGGTGGAATGGCGTGTTGGATGATTTCCGTATCTATTATATTGCATTGACGTCTGCTCAGATTCAGACAGCTATGATGACAGCGGTTTCTTCTCCAAACTCTGCGTCAACCGCTTTGGACGGGTCATCGTCGTCCGTTCCCTAGCGCGCCGCGCTGAGCGGGACAGTGGCGGCAAGAGCAGCGGGAACAGTGCGGTCACGCGGCATTTCCACCCTCGCCGTCCCAGAGCCTGGCATGATCGCAGCGCCAGGACCGGCTTCGTAAAACCTTCCTTGCTCGTCATGCTCAGGAAGTTTGGTGTGGAGAAAGTTGTGAATTCGTTTAAACAAAGGACGGGGTAAAATGGAGTAGGTCTTCTTTCGTCCCCTCTGCAGCCCATGCCCTGCTGGCGCCAGCTCTGGAATCTCTTTCTCTCTTCCTCATAACACGTCTACGCGAACAACTACTTCCGATGGGGACCACGTGCCATGAAATAGGATTCAAATAGTAATACATTGCTTGGTGTGGGAAGGAGGTTGGTCTGATGCGTAGCAAAACTCTTCTTCGCTTGTTCGTGAGCGCCGTCCTTGTCGTCTCCCTCAGCCCTATTGGGAGTGATGCAGCCGGGATTCCAACGTCCGCAGGTTGGTACAAGATTCCAGGCAGTGACGTGCAAAGCCATTGTCCTCCGAACAACTTCAACAACAGCGGCTACGATTTCTCGGATCTCTGCCGGTATGTGACGGAAGCGTGGAACAGCGGCGTCTTTGATACGAATCGAAATCGGTTGATTATCTGGGGGGGAGGGCATGCCGACTACAGCGGCAACGAAATATATGCACTTGATTTAGATACCCTCACCATGCAACGTCTCAATAACCCGGGTCTACCGGTAGTGACTGTGGGCAAGTCCGAAGCGATCATGAACGGAACACAGCCCAATGCCCGCCACACCTATGATGGAATTGCGTACATGGCGAACATTGATCGGCTGTTTGCCTACGGCGGCTCTCTTGCCTACAATGGGGAGGCGTCAAACGGCACCTGGACGTTCAATTTTGCCACGAACACCTGGCAGCAGATGAATCCACAGGGCGATAATCCTGGCCTCGACTACGGTAATATCAGCGCCTACGACCCGAATACCGGCAAGGTGTTCCTGCACTCGAATCACTATCTGTTTAGCTACACATTCTCTACGAATACTTGGACGCGTTTGTCAGCAGATAATCCAATTGACTACCATCTGAGCGCTACGGTTGATCCGAAGCGCAAGAAGTTTGTCATGATTGGCGCGGGCAGCGTCTATCTCTATGACATTAGTGCTGGCAGCACGTACACGCGGAAGACACTGCCGACGAGCGGGGGGTCCGCGATTGTCAGCAGTTCCTACCCTGGCCTCGCGTACGATCCCGTTCGAGATCGGATTGTCGCGTGGAACGGTGGGAACACGGTGTACAGTCTCAATCTGGACACGGGCAATTGGTCAGCTTCCACGTACCCGGGTGGCCCAGGGGATGCGGTTCCCGCTGGCACTTACGACCGCTGGAGCTACGCGCCCGCGCTCGACATCTTTGTTCTAGTGAACATGTCCGATCAAGACGCCTACACGTTTCGTTTTTCGACCTCTTCTCCTACTCCAACTGCTCCGGCGCCGCCGTCTAATTTACGGGTCCAGTAGGGAGGCTAGCGCGATGAGAGGATTGATTGTTCTTTTCTCGTTCTTTCATTGCTGGCGCCCAATCCTCTTGAAGGGGGTGCGCACCGTGAAGCTTCATCCCTCTTCAGCTTTGTCTCGGTCCTTTGTTTCACTTTGCCTGCTCAAGGTAAGCACCCTGACCGCGACCGCCTTCCTTGCCCTCGTGTGCCTCGGGGTGCGTCTGCCAAGGGATGCAGAGGCCGCCTCTACGCCCTCTGCTCTTGCCTTTTCCAGTTCATCCATGCCGCCGGGCTACTCTTCTACCATCCTTCATGTCAAGTTGCGCAAAGGCAGGGAACGCTCTGCCCTCACGGCGCTCCTCCCCTTTGACCTGCAAACCTCCATCGCTACCATGACTCCGCTGTTCAGCTTGTCGGACGCGGCGCTGGATACTATAAAAGCGAAGGGCGAGCGCCACTCCACTCAGCCACTGTCTGATCTGGCTCTGTGGCGCCAGATCATCTTGCACCCTGGCTCCAACGCCTATGAGTGCATAGAGTATTTACGGCGTTTGGACAGTGTTGCCCTGGTGGAACCGGCTCCTCTCCCTTCCCCGCCGCCCGCGGTCACGCCAGATTTTACCGAGCATCAGGGCTACCTGAGGCCCGCGCCGGACGGGATTGCCGCACGCTCTGCCTGGACACTGGCGGGAGGCAATGGGGGTAGTGTCAAAATCTATGACGTGGAATACAGCTGGCATCAGACCCATGAGGATCTCCGCAAGATCCACGACCTCGCCTTACTGCTGGATCCGGGTAATGTCGCCGTGGATCCGTTTCGGGACGATAATCATGGCACGGCCATCCTGGGGGAATTAATCGCGGACCACGATACCAAGGGAGTCACCGGGATTGCCTGGGGCGCGGAGATTGGGTTGGCCCCGGCCAACACCGCCAATTTCGGGTATAATCCCGCCAACGCCATTCTTTTAGCCGTGGCCGACGGCGCTCCCGGCGATGTCATTCTTCTTGAGCAGCAGACGCCGGTGTGTGGCTTACCCGACTTTGGTCCCAGCGAGGGGATTGGCTCGGTCTTCGAGGCAATCCACACGGCGGTGGCTAACGGCTTTGTGGTGGTCGAGGCTGCGGGCAATGGGGAGGTCAACCTGGATCAACCGGCCTGTGGCTCCCTGTTCGATCGCACCGTGCGGGACTCGGGGGCGATCATTGTCGGCGCCGGGGGATCGCCCGAGAGTGGGTATGACCGCCAACGGTTAAGCTTCTCATCGTACGGCCGGCGGGTCGATGTGCAAGGGTGGGGCGGCGAGGTCATGACGACGGGCTATGGGACCTTTTTCGTCAAGGAGAATGAGCCGACAAACCCGGACTTTTGGTACACTAATTCCATGAACGGGACCTCGAGCGCGGCGGCGATGGTGGCCGGCGCCGCCGCCAGCTTACAGGGAATTGCGCTCCAGCAGAGGGGGACCCCATTGCCAGCGAAGCAGATCCGCACAGTATTGATGCACACGGGGAGTCCGCAGGTAGGGAATATGGCTGAGCATATTGGCCCGCGGCCGGATTTGCGCCGGGCGAGCGCCGTCGTTCGCGGCAACCAACCTCCTCAAGCGAAGTGCCGCAATGTTGTGGTGTACGCTGATCCCGGACTCTGTACGGCAGCCTCAGCCTCCATCGATGCGGGCTCGACAGATCCGGATGGCGATCGGCTGACGATGGAGCAGAGCCCGCCAGGCCCCTATGGGCTGGGGAGTACGACGGTCACCCTGACCGTCACCGACGCTCAGGGCGCTACTGACGCCTGTAGCGCCCCGGTGACGGTGCGTGATCACCAGCCACCCATGCTAGAGACTGTGACGGCTACCCCGCACACGCTCTGGCCGCCCAATCATAAAATGGTGCCTGTAACAGTGAGCGCCTCCGCCGCAGATACCTGTGATCCTGCCCCTGGGTGCGCGATCGCTGCGGTCAGCAGCAATGAGTTGGGCAAGAGGAAGAAAAAGGGAGAAAAAGCGCACGACTGGCAGATCACTGGAGATCTAACGGTGAATCTCAGAGCCGAACGTGCTGGAAGCGGGCATGGGCGGGCGTATACGCTGACCGTCCAGTGTACAGACACTTCTCAGAACAGCGCCACAAAGGCGGTCACTGTGAGTGTCCCACATTAGAGAACAAGAGGAGTCCGTAGCGTAGTGCAAACGAAAACAGGCAAATGCATCACCTTCTGTTATGTGGACAATCAAAGCGTTACACTCCCCGTCGGCTCCTTCACCTGGCGCATGACCATGGGCTAGGCTCGTGCGCAGGTCGCGGAAAATCGCTAGGGTAATCTCTCCAATACCGCAAAAGGAGAGAAGAATGGCGGACACGCAAAATCAAGGTGGCATGTTGGCAGGCTGCCGAGTACTCGATTTCACCCAATACCTTGCGGGACCGACGGTCACCCGCCTGATGGCTGAGATGGGGGCGGACATCATCAAAGTCGAGATCGCGCCGATGGGGGATCCAGCGCGCTTATTGCCGACGATCAAAGCCGGGCGCAGCGGCTACTTCGTCCAGCAGAATCGCGGCAAAAAGAGCCTCTGCCTCGATTGGCAACACCCGGAGGCGATCGAAATCTTACGCGCGCTGGTAGCCAAGGTGGATATCGTCGTGGAGAATTATGGCCCTGGGGTCCTACAGAAACGGGGACTCGACTACGAAACGCTCAAGCAGATTAATCCCCAGCTGATCATGGCCTCGCTCTCGGCCTTCGGGCGGAACAGTCCTCTGGCCCACAAAACCGGGTACGATATGATTGCGCAGGCGTTTTCTGGGCTTATGCATATGACGGGTGAGCCGGAGGGTCATCCTACATTCGTAGGCATTGGGATCGCAGACGTGGGGACCGGCGTGCATACCTTTGCCGCCTTGGGCTACGCCCTCTATCACCGGGAAAAAACTGGGGTGGGCCAGTACATTGATATTGCCATGATCGACGCCCTCTACCACATGCACGATTTCGGTCTGCAAAGTCACTCGCTCAGTGAGGGGGCGTTTGTCCCCCAGCGGATGGGCAAGTATCATAACCAAATTTGTCCATGTGGCATTTATAAAGCCCCGCAAGGGTGGATCTTCGTCTTAGTCCTGGATCGGCAGTGGGCCAGTATGGTGAACGCTATGGGGAAGCCGGAGTTGCTCACTGATCCGCGCTTCGCCACTGCCGCCGATCGCGTCACGAATCGCGAGATCTTGAACCCGATTGTCCAGGACTGGTTTTTGTCCTTTCCCAGCGATGAGGCGGCATTAACGGTGCTGGAACAACACCGCATCGCCTGCGCGCCGGTACTTTCGGTCGTGGAGACGCTGGAGCATCCCTATTTCAAGGCTCGCAATATGGTGCGAACGGTGTCCGACCCGATTCTGGGCACAGTAACCATTCCGGGCTTTCCCTTAAAATTTTCAGCCTATCCCGACCTGCCGGAACTGCAAGCGCCTCTGCTCGGGCAACACGGGGTGCAGGTGCTGAAGGAGTATTTGAATTATTCGGACGCAGATGTTGCGCGGCTGCAACAGAGCGGCACGCTGCATCGGGAAGATCGGTAGGGGTGGAGAAGAAGCAAGGCCACACAGAACGCCATAAGGAGACAAAAGTCGCAAGGCGGGACATGGGTCCCGCCCCGCTACACTAGGAGATATCCTATCCTCCTAATCTACCTGCTCAGGTCAGGCGCCCAGTGGTAAATCTTTATAAGAGCCCCGCCCATCAGTGCAGCGCGCTCTGCCTCTGAGAGCTGGTCCGTGACTCGAAACGCCTCCACGCCCTGCTCGTAGGTTAACAAGCTCACAGCCCGAGTCCAGTCAGTGCCCCACAGGCAACGGTCGAAGCCGAACGCCGTGAAGATCTGGCCCAGCGGCTCCAAGAGGTCCGGAAACGGGTAGGTCTGGACGGAAAGGGTGCAGGCGCGGGGAACCTTGCTGAGCGACGTGTGGGCGATCGACGCCGAGA
>CAZUFQ010000111.1:0-12007 GCA_964618735.1 uncultured Enterobacteriaceae bacterium | reverse complement strand
TGCCACACTACCGCACCGAGAGAGGCATAGCATACTGAAGGAGAGAGACAAGTGAAAGAGTCGCCGTCGCACCAGTCGCGGTTCCCTGCCCACCGCGCCTTTGTCGTACAACTCGCCGCGCCGGAGACGGGCGAGTCGGATGTTCCGCTCGGACGCGTCGAACACCTCGTGTCAGGCAAAGCCGCTAAGTTTGCCAGTTGGCCGGAGTTGCAGGCGTTTATAGAAAGCCTCCTGGCAGAGATCGAGGAGAAGCCGCCGTAGGAATCTGCAAAAGGAAGGCAAATCCGAGGAAGGAACTACCAGCGGCAAACTTGAATTTTAAGGAGGATAATATGGAGGAGCAGATAAATAGTTCGTATCGACTGACTTGCTTGGGATTAATCGTCGGCGCCTTTGTATTTTTTGTACTACTAACCGTGCTGACTGCAACTCCGGCGCACGCGACTAGTCCGAATGATCTGAGCTATTGTGGGGGACCCCTACAACGTGCATGCTGCGTGTTGGAAGCTTCCCCCTCATGTGATACTGACCTCTTGGAAATCGCAGGTTGCTATGGGGACTGTGGTGGATGTTCTTCAGGCTACTGCAACTATGGGGCGCCTACTGCGGATCTGTTCTCCCAGTGTGGTGGACCCGGGCAGCGGGCGTGCTGCGAGAATGAAGTGGGCGCCGCCAACAAGTGTGATAGCGGGGCAACGGAGGTCAACGGTTGCGTCGGCGATTGTTCTTGTGGAGTCGGCGGCGGCAACGCAGTCAGCAGTTGTATCGCGGCCACTCCCAGTGGAGGAGACGGACAACGTGGACGTTGTGTCGGTCAGCCTGACAGACCGACATTGTTCGACCCGGCTTGTGCTGACGGCCTCGTGGAGTTGCTGGGGGTGCCAGTGTTGGGCGATTCTTGTAGCGGCGATTGCCTCTGTGGGGGGGCGGCGAATCCCTTGCAAATTTCGTCCATAAGTACTTGTATTGACCCAAATGCCAGTGCTGTCATCGCAGAGCCCTCAACGAATGCGACGGTGTCCTCATCTGGGCCGGCGTGTGCGCTAACCGGCTACGCCGATATGCATACGCACATGTTTGCGGAACTGGCGCATGGCGGGCAAGTATTAGCAGGGAAAGCCTATGATCCGATCAACGGCGTCTCAGGCGCCTTGTCCGCTGCTGGCGATTTATCATTCCACGGCTTACATCTGATTGGAAAATCTTTGCTGCAAGATTCGCTTGGTATTGGTACTCAGGACGGCTCGTTCAACAATTTTGGCGCGCCCTACTTTACGGACTGGCCGACTTGGCACAGCACGACTCACCAGCAAATGTACTATCGGTGGCTGGAGCGCGCCCAGCAGGGTGGGTTACGGCTCATGGTGATGCTGGCGGTCACCAACGAAGCATTATGTCTCAGCAAGAACGGAGTTAGTGACACGAGCTGTAAGACTTCCATGCTACCACCGAGTCGCCTCAGTGAATTAGACAAATTCGACGACCGCTTTCAGCTCAAGCCGGGGGAAACGCCTCCGACGTTGCCTTTACCCCCGATCGAGCGCCAACTCCAACTTGCCTATCAGTTTGAGGATTTCGTTAATGCGCAGGCAGGGAATGACGAGAGTAAAAAGTGGTTCACAATTGTCAGAACGCCTGCGGAAGCACGAACCGCTATCGCTGCAGGGAAACTGGCCGTCGTGCTCGGTATCGAGGTTGATCATCCTTTTGGCTGCAGGGACGGCGGTCCGTGCACGGAGCAGACTGTAAGCGACGCCGTGGATAAGTATTATGCCAAGGGCGTGCGTCACATGTTCCCCATCCACAACTTCGATAACCAGTTCGGCCACCCAGCCGCCTGGCAGGATGGCATCAACGTGGGGAACCGAGCCGCGACCGGCCATTGGTGGGAGGTGGAGGACTGCAGCAGCCAGGGATATGGCTTCAAGTTCAGTAATTTAACCCAGTTTTTTATTAATCTGCTGGGGTTTGGAAATTTGGGGGACCCCGGCTACCCGAGTGGCCAAATAAGTTGCCATAAGCTGGGACTGACTGACCTTGGCGCCGCTCTGCTCAACAAACTGAAGCAAAAAGGGATGATCATTGACATCGACCACATGTCGAATAAGTCGCTCGATACAACCCTTACCTGGGCAGAGACGAACAACTATCCGGTGGTGGCCAGCCACGTGCTGTTCTATGATCTCCATAAGCAAACGTACATCGCCGGAGATAATGCTGGCAGGCACGAGCGGTTGCGCACGTCCGAGCAACTCACCCGTATCAAGAACGTGGGTGGAATGATTACGGTAATGCTCAAGGACGACGTGCAGGATACTGGCAACAAAGGCAAAGTCGCCACCATCCCGTACGGTACAGTTCCCGATAACTGTCTCCACTCGACCAAGACATTGGGGCAGGCCTTTCAATATGCTGTAGACAAGATGGGTGGCCCAGTGGCCTTTGGCAGTGACTTCAACGGGATTGCCGGACACATCGGCCCACGGTTTGGAAGCGATGCATGTGGAGGACTTGGGGATGATCTTCAGCACGCCATGCATTTGATACAACTCCGAGAAGGCAAAAAGCTCCAATATCCTTTCACCCTGCCGGGGTTCGGGACCTTCGACAAACAAGTAACTGGCAAGAAGACCTTCGATTTTAATGTGGACGGCCTGGCGCATGTCGGCCTGTTGCCTGACATGGTGAAGGATCTGATCAATATCGGTCTGGGCCAGACATATACTGATCAGCTGTTCAAATCGGCAGAAGGGTACATCAAAGTGTGGGAGAAGGCTGACCCAACGTCTAGCTCTAGCTCCTCGACCACCGCACAGTGTGTGAGTCCTACAGTCAACGCCGACGGCACATGCAAGGCGACGGCTTCGATTGCGACCGATGCTCTACGCAACAACACTGCCGTAACCTTGACGCAGACTCCTGCCGGACCATACAGCAAGGGAGCCACCTCAGTCACTTTGACTGCGACGCCAACGGATAGCTGCGATAGTCCGACCTCTTGTACCGGGACCGTTACGGTAGTCGATAAAACTCCTCCCTCTATCACTTGTCCGGCGAACATTACAAAAGAGTGTACGGGATCAAGTAGCGCAACAGCCACATTCGCCGCCGCTACTGTGGGCGCGGATAACTGTGGTCTCGCTACCTCGAAAGGGTGTTTACCCGCTTCTGGTTCATTATTTGCCCTGGGCAATAATACCGTGACCTGCTCTGCCAGTGATGATGCCTCACCAACGAATAATGTGGGAAGTTGCAACTTCACGGTGAGGGTGCAAGACACAACGCCGCCGAGTATCACCTGTCCTGCTCCGGCGACGGTGGAATGCACTGGCGCTCAGACCACATTCACACCCGCTGCTGCATCTGCCTCGGATACATGCGCAGGTGTTACTATCACCAACTCACCTGCAGGAACCTTCCCCTTTGGGACAACAATCCTGAACTACAGCGTGAAGGATGCCGCGAATCTCACGAATAGTTGTACCAGCACAGTGAAGGTGGTGGACACGACGAAGCCGAGTATTACCTGCCCGGCTCCGAAGACGATTGAATGCACCGGCAACCGGAGCGCCTCGTTCACACCTGTCGCAGCAGCTGCCTCAGATGTATGCGCAGGGGTAACGGTCAGCAATCCACCAACGGCCACGTTCCCCTTGGGGACAACGACGCTGAACTACAGTGTGACTGACGCAGTTGGACTCAACGCAAGTTGTACGAGCAGCGTGACGGTCTCTGACACCACCAAACCCACCATCACGAATCTCTCGGCAACCCCAGCCTCACTGTGGTCACCGAATCACAAGATGGCAGCAGTAACTGTGAGTGTGACCGCGACCGATGCGTGTAGTTCCAGTGTGCCAGTCTGTCAGATCACTGGGATCAGTAGTAACGAACCTGTGAACGGATTGGGGGATGGTGACACCGCTCCGGATTGGCAGATCACCGGACCGCTCACCGCCAACTTGCGAGCGGAACGGAGTGGAACCGGTACGGGCCGGATTTACACCGTGCAAGTGACATGTACGGATCAGCAAGGATTAAGCTCGGTGAAATCCACTACCGTCACTGTACCACACGATCAGGGGAGCTAAGGGTGCTGAGAGCTAACCACATCACGCACCTCTAGTGCAAGTCGGGTCAGGGGCGAGACACTCTCGCCCCTGTGACATTAACCTTAACTAAGGAGTGTTCTATCCTCTCAGATACCGATAAGCGCTATCATTAGTAGTTATGTGGATCATTGGCATTGTGACATTGTTCGCTATTGTGGGTAGCGTTCAGCTAGTTCTGACTGGGAAGCTGGAAGCAGTTACGTTCTCTGCTCGTTGGGATATTTCCAGATTGTCAAAAGCTTATGCTGGGATTGTGTCTCCTCTGGCTGCTTTCAGCGTAGCCTCTGCCATCCTCTTGGCAAACTTGCTCCAGCGTGGCAAAAATCCCGAGGCATTTGCTGATGTCATTGCCTTGTTTTTTTTCGCGTTCATTATTCTGGTCGGAACTGCTGTGACCCTCGCGCCGGGACAAGGCGCACTGTCCAATGGCGAAGACGTTGAAGATTTTCACATAGGGAGACGGGTCCTCTACATTCTCTCGATGCTGGGATTCTTCTTGGGCCTCAGCTTGAGCTGGATGGGACTCTATCCGTTGCTCGTCGTCATTGATTTGTCAGTCGTCGCCGACGTTTTTTCTTGGGTGCTACTGTTTGCCGTATTGGCAGGCGCCTCTCGTGTAGGCTCGTGGACTCGCACTCTGTTAGAAACACCTGCACTCCTCTCAAGCACGATCCCCGTGCAAGCACTGCTTGCTGCTGGATGTTACCGATTGGTGCTGGTCCCACACTATGCGTGGCTCTGGCCACCGACGCACCAAACGCTTTCCTTAACTGTAGTGATCTTCGCCCTGGGGTCCGTTGTCCTCGCTATCGACTCCTTTATGGTCGCCTCCCATAGCGAGGCGAGAGCCCATCGCCTGCTTCATCATATTGGGCGCAAGATTCTGCTTGCTTATATCACCTGCGCCGTCACAGGACTTGTGTTATTGTGGTTGTCGCTCGTCCTCAGGTAGAACACTGACGGCGTTGATTCTTTTCACTTTGCTTCTCTCTCCAAATCTGCTGGCCGCGGCTTTACGAAACTGGTAGTATCCCACTGTATCTTTTGTCTTCAGGTCATCCCCCTTCCCCACGTTCTACTTTTAGCAGCAGTTCCCCCTTGATCCTCCATAGCTCCGCTTCGTAGAACCGCTCGTCGGTTTTGTCCATGTCGGCTTCAGCCTCGGCTAGAAGACGCAGCCCCTCTTCCCATTGCCCAGCGTGTCCATATGCTTCCGCCAGCAATACTGTGAAATGCACCCGATGCACTGACGATCCGGTTGCTCTTTGAGCTGCCAGTCCCTGATGCATCTGCTCGATACCTTCTTCATAGTGGCCTTGTGCAGCCAAGCCCCACCCTCGCCAGACGAGGCAGAGCCCCCGCCAAAAAGGAAATCCCATGCGCGTGGCCACGGCAATGCCTTCCTCACCCTGCTCTTGCACGACGGCTCCTTGCCGACAGCAATGATAGACAAAGGATGCGAAGCTTTTCGTCGCGGCTAATGTGAACGGAGTAGTGAATTCCTTGGCAATCGTAAGCATTTCCGCCGCGCCCTGTAAGGCCTGGTCAGGATAGCCCAGGAACCACAAGGCCGCAGCCGCATAGCCCAGGCAGGGAGCATAAGGACTGGCATTCCCGTACAAAGAGACGTACGTCGCGTCATGCCGCGTATCATGGCGGCGAATCGCCTGCCGGAAATAGACCTCGGCCGCCTCCACGTTGCCCAGGTACAGCTCACTCGTTCCTAACGCATAATAAGCGGGAAAAAACAGGGCCGGGTCCTGCGTACGCTGGGCGAGGGCAAGGCACTGCGCACTCAGCTCACGGGCGTGTTGGTATTCACAGTGCCCGTGACGGAGGCGAAACAAGCCGAGGAGCACGAAGAAGAGCTGTTGGGCGCCGCCGACCTGCTCACAAAGTGTTTGGGCGCGGAGATAGGCGCGCTCGACTTCGACCGAGGCATGACCTTTCACTGCTACGATGGCTTGAATCAGAAGAAACTGCAGGGCCAGTTCGCGCCGGGTGCGGTCCGCGGTCTCTGGAAGGGTCCGCAAGAACTCAACTCCTTTTTGGAAGTGTCCAAGCGCCTCCAGGTAGGCATGACGCTGTAGCGCGGTTTCTCCCGCCTTCTGCAGATAGAACACAGCCCGATCTTTATCGTGTCCACGCTCGAAATGCACAGCCAGTTCCGCCGCTGCTTCGCTAGCCCGCTCCCCGTACCCACCCTCGATCCGCTCCCCAATGGTCTTATGCAACCTCAGCCGCCGCACCGTCGGGATGCGCGTATACACTACCTCTTGATACAATGCATGGCGAAACCCATAGCTCCCGCTCACCGTCCCATCGGGCCATGTTTTGACCTCCCGCTCCTCAATAAACTGTCCCCGGCGGGCTAAGCGCTCACACAGCTCTTCAATGGCGCTTTCCTCTCTCCCCAAGCCCGCCGCCGTGCTCGCCACCGTAAATTCAGGGCCGCTCACACTGCCCACGGTCAAGACCCCTTGCTCGTCGCCGGTTAACCGCCCCAGTTGCGCCTCGATCAATTCTCGCAACCCCTGTGGCAAGGTTTGCTCGACTGCCCTAAGGTCGTCCGCAGATTGCGCCATAGACCTGTCGCGCTGCACGAGATAGTCGGTCACTTGCACCATAAATAAGGGCTGGCCGTCGGTGCGCCGGTAGACCACCTCGGCCAGGGAATCGGCGCTCTCAGACGCCGTCACCCGCTGGCCGACATATTCGCGTACGGCTGCGGGACTCAAAAAAGTCAACGCTATCTCTGTGGCCTGTCCGCGCGCGACCAGCTCCTGCTTCACGGTCTTCAGCGGATGATTCATCACCGCCAGTTCTGCGGCCCGATACGTTCCCACGATGAACAAGCGCGCGGATTCACGGCGGCGGGCAAGCATGGCGAGCAGTTCGACGGTCGAGGGGTCACTCCAATGCAAGTCTTCGAGAACGACCACGAGGGGCTGCTCGGCGGTGAGCGTCTCGATCGCCTCTGTCAGTTCCCGCAGCATGCGTTCATGGGTGGAGCCCTGGCTCCGGCGTTGCACCGCCTCTAGCTCCGCCGGGCTCAGGAGTGCGGGTAATTGCACCAACCAAGTCGGCGCATATTGGTCGAGAATCGTAAGGAGCTGTGCGCCGTCCGGTTGACGCCCAAGCCGCCCCAGCGCCTCCAGCACCGGGAGATACGCCTCCCCTGCCCCGTACTGTTCAATGCATTGGCCCGATGTCAGCCAGGGACGAGCGTCTAGGGTCCAGCGTTTAGGGTCTAGGGTCTGCAGAAACGCGTCGACCAAGGCGGTCTTACCAATCCCGGCCTCACCAGTCACAAACACCAGCTGCCGCTCACCCTTCAGGGCTTGGGCAAACAACTCGTGCAGTCGCGCCAGCTCCGCCTCGCGTCCCACTAAGGGAGCGTCTAGGGTCTGGCGTCTAGGGTCTAGGGTCTGCAAGGAAGGAGCAGCCTTGTGTCTCTCTGACTTTAGACGTGGGACGCTGGACTCTAGACTGGAGGAGAGAGGCGTGGTGAGCGGGGCGATGAACCGATACCCCCGTCGATGCACGGTCTCAATGAAGCGGGGCTTCTTGGCATTATCGCGCAAGACTTGGCGCAATTCACTAATACAGTTCGTCAGTGCAGTCTCCGTCACGACCGTGTCAGCCCACATCGCCTGGAGCAACATTTCTTTCGTGACTAACTGCCCGGCCTGTGCGACCAGAGAGCACAAGACTTCAAAGGCTTTGTTCGTCAAGGGTAACAGCTTGTGATCAAGGCGCAGCTGCGCATTCGTTACATCCAGTTGATAGGGACCGAAGCTAATTAGCTGATTACGTTGCATTTTTTGCCTTGCAGCGTCCGAGAGTAATCTGTGAAGTTTCTGTGAACTTTCTGAGGACTTCTTTCGGTCTCGTCTGTTAGTGTCCGCAACACCATCGCACGGAGAAGGGCACAGCATAGCTACTGCCAAGGAGAGAGACAAGTGAAAGAGTCGCACCAGTCGCGGTTCCCCGCCCACCGGGCCTTTGTCGTACAAGTCGCCGCACCTGAGCCGGGCGAGCCGGAGGTTCCGCTCGGACGCGTCGAACACCTCGTGTCCAGCCAAGCCGCCCACTTCTCCAATTGGGCGGAGCTGCAGGCGTTCATCGAGCAGGTATTGACGCAGGAAGAGGAGAAACCGCCGTAAGCAGACCGTACGGCTTTAGGTTCCCTCGCCCCGCAGCGGAGCGTACAGCCGAAGAACAAATGCTCTATAACTGGCTGACTCTCATCGTGTGGCAAAAGCGCATTGAGCCTGCCCAGAGGGCGTGGGAGCAATTTCAGGCCTGGCAAAATGCCGTCGATTTTGCCACCTGTAGCTGGCAGCCACCCAATTCAACCTACTGGCAGCCGAAATGGCAAACCGCGGCGAACGATCCTCAGGTGATTAGCTGTCAGGCTGACGTCATTCTCGGAGGACAAACAGTGCAACGCCTTTGTCATATGAACGGCTGCTCGCCTGGGAATGATGGTATTCCACGAACCGACCTGACTCCGAACTCCGCAGGCAGCCCACCGAACCCGAACGATGATAGCGAAGTCTGTTTCGCTTCCGGGTCATTTACGTATGATCAGTGCGCTCTATCAAGATGCGCTGGTACCCCAGCACTTCCAGGGTGTTCGGTCGCCATCCCAGCTCACCCTACCTACGAGCAATTCAAAAGCTACGGCGCTGCCCTAGCGCGGAAAAATTTCGTGTACGATCCCAGCTTCTTATCGATTGCTGGCAACACGAGCAAAGCCGCGTCGTTCGGGATCGCCCTCGGCGTCGCCGTAGCCGTCGCTGGAGCTGTTACTGGGCTGGCTGCGGCCACCGGTGGACTCGCAGCTTTTAGCGCTGCCGTTTTCCCTCATGCGGTTTGGGGCGCCGCGGGAGCAGTCGCCGGATTTGCTGCGGCAGCGTTATTCGCCGCAGTTCTTATCGCTGTTCTCGCTATTATCACCGCTATCATTGCCGGCATCTCAGTGGCGGAATTTGCTCAACTACCTGGGCAACTGCAGACCGATGTTCATAATGCAGCGTCCACCACGAATACCGCTCAGGGCAAACCGGATCTCGCGACCCTTATCACCACAGAAGCTGGCAAGCAGGAGGTCCTTCTCGCGTTCATTGAAACGGTGGGGCCAGAGATTGACCTGTCTGGAAGGACGGCGCCAGCTCCAGAGAACTCCCAGTTATGGGCCGTACGGAATGCGTTTGAGGAGCCCCTCCTCAACGAGAGCGGGCTTGATAGCAGTGGCAATGCGCGCCTGTTGCAGGTTTCTTCATGGCCCAGTGCAGACGGCAACACGACTCCGGTACAGGTCGGACTGTTTGGTGGCTGGTTTGTCCAACAAATTGGCAACACCCGATTCCTGTCCCTGGGCCTTGAGTACGTCAAGCCGAACGGGGAGAAATGGACCGCCTGGCGCACCACGTGCCAGGATCAGACGAACGCCGCATGTACATTCGGGCAAGCGCTCTTCGTCCACACTCGCAATGGCGACGAGCCGCCGACAAACCTCAACCAGGCGGAGTTTGCCGCGTGGTTTGCCAATACTAATCCAGGACTCTTCTATAAAAATGCCGCTGGCGAAACTCGCATTGCGACCTTCGCTACTGCGCCCACAGTGACTGGTATCTCGTCCACTGGGACGACAACCGAGGGACAGCAGTTTACCTTTACCGGAACCGCCTCTGATCCTAACGGAGCTACCGTGAACTTCACGTGGGATTTCGGCGATGGGAGCACGGGCACAGGGTCGCCTGTTCAGCACACGTTTGTAGATAATGGCGCATTTCAGGTGAAGGTGACCCCAACCGATTCCTTTGGGCTCACCGGGGTCCCGAAGACAATCGATCCGCTACTCGTCATCGCCAACGTGGAGCCGAAAGCAACCTTGCTCACGCCTACTGCCGTGGACGAAGGCAGTCCGTTTACGCTGAGCCTGACAAGTCCGTCTGATCCATCAACGGTAGATACGCAAGCCGGCTTCCAATATGCATTCAATTGCGGTGGCGGCTTTAGCAGCTTCAGCAGCAGCAATACCGCGTCTTGTCCGACCACCGACAGTGGCGCTCTTACTGTTAAAGGGCAAATCAAAGATCAGGATGGCGGAGTCACCGAGTACAGCGCTGCGGAAACTATCAATAATGTGGCTCCGACGGCAACATTCACCGCTACGCCGCAGATCTTCCAAGGCGAGTCCTCTACCTTGGCGTTCAAACAACCATTTGATCCGAGTGCGGCGGATACTGCGGCTGGGTTTACCTATACCTACGATTGCACCACGAACGGGACTTTAAGCGTAGCCAATAACCGCGCCGCCTCGGCGACGTGTAAGTACCTCAAAACTGGAACCTTCACTGTCGGCGGGACCATCACGGACAAGGACCAAGGGGCCACCAGCTACACCGCTAGCGTCAAAGTAATTTCTCCTCAGGACGCTTTGTCGGGACTACGCGCTCAAGTGGTGGCGCTCAACCTGTCGGCGACGCGGACGAGCGATTTGACGACAAAAATTGATACCGCCCTGCAGAAACTCGCCCAAGGCCGGAAGGCTGATGCGATCAAGCAACTGCAGGACTTCATCAAGAAGGTCAATGACATAGTCGGGCAAAAGGTCCTGACGTCCGCCCAGGGCAAAGCGCTTATTGATACAGCCAATCGGATTATTGCCTCCATCACAGTGAGTTAGTCGTAACACTCTCGTTCCCAGGCTCTGCCTGGGAACGCCCCCTTCTGGGTCGGTAGAACTATAATCCCACGACAGGCCCAGGCTCTAACTGGGCATGAGGAAGCCCTACAGTTTAGACATTGACAAAGTAGATTCTCCTACCCCACGTTCCACTTGGAGCAGTAGTTCACCTTTGAGCCGCCACAGCTCAGCTTCGGAGAATCGCTCTTGGGTGATGTCGATGTGAGTCAGGGCTTTATTAAATACTTGCAATCCGTCGTTTGGACGTCCGACATATCCATACGCCTCGGCGAGCAAAGCCCAATAGTAGGGAAGAAGCAGCCGAGCTATAACACACCGAGGAGAAAGGGGCGAGGTCACTCCTCAGTCTCAACTCACGCTATTTCTTTGTCTGCTTCCGGGCGCGTCCCCAGAGGTTTTTCAGATAACCATCAATCCTCTTCGTCGTCCCCGGACATCGTCCAGCGCAAGTGCATAAACGACCGTGAGGCCGAAGAAGAAGCCGCGCGCGTCAACCAGGTTGCGCGCGCATCGATTTTTTGTTTCGCCAAAATATCTTTCTCGATGAGCAATGCTTCGAGCGCGGCCAGCCAGTTTTCGTAATAGGTGGGCTGTTGCTCAGGCGGGAGCCCGCTTTGCTCAGCCGCGGCAATCTGCGCGATGAGATGCTCCTGAAACTCACTCCACGGATAGTGGCCTTGTTCACAAAGTGAAACCGCTATAGCAAACGCCTCGCCTTCCCAAGGATCTTGAAACACGAGTTCTCCACTCTTCCGGGGCAGGGCGCTCGCGCCAGCCATGTTGGCAATCTCATGTTGAGAGAGCAAATGGTTTTCGGAAGTTGACATTTCGAGTTGCACCCGCGCTACCCCGATCATAGTGTCCCGTGAGACCAGCGCCGCTAACTCTTCTTCATTCAATTGCTCAGTCCCGGGAGGTCGTTCAGGCAACACCATGAACCGAGTTGACGCGCTGCTGTTCCACACCAGAATCTCGACGGCGGGGTCGATTTCCAGACCGAACTCGCGCAGCACTTCGCGCGGCTTGCCGCCAATGCGCGACCGATAGGCCGGACTCTTGTACCAGAACGGCGGCAGACCCAACACCGGCCAGGGATAACATGAACATAATGTACAGACGATCACATTGTGAACCGTGGGCGTGTTTTCGACCACCAGTAGACGTTCACCTTGTAAAC
>CAZUFQ010000110.1:0-12087 GCA_964618735.1 uncultured Enterobacteriaceae bacterium | reverse complement strand
ACCGGGAAGGCTCCTTCGACCCGTAAGTCTAAATTGCGCGGCATCCAGTCCGCCGAGGAGAGCCAGTACTCCGGTTCGCCGGCGTTGTGAAAATAGTAAATCCGCGCGTGCTCTAGGTACCGGTCAATGATGGAGAGCACCCGGATCCGCTCCGACAGCCCTGGAACCCCCGGCCGCAGACAACAGATCCCTCGGACAAGGAGATCAATTTGTACCCCTGCCCGGCTCGCCGCATACAACTCTTCGATGAGGAGCGGATCGACCAGACTGTTCACCTTCGCGATCAAGCGGGCTTCCTTCCCAGCTCGTGCATGCTCCACTTCCCGGCGGATGCGGGCGATCAAGCCCTCGCGCAGATCAAGGGGAGCCACCAGCAAATGGTGGAAGCCCGGGGGCTGCGCGTAGCCGGTGAGGAGATTGAAGAGGTGGGCGATGTCTTCCCCGATCGTCTCTCGACAAGTAAACAGCCCCAGGTCGCTATAGATGCCGCTCGTCCGTACGTTGTAGTTGCCCGTCGCCAAATGGCAGTATCGGCGGATGCCCTCACCCTCTCGGCGCACCACCAGGCAGGCCTTGCAATGGGTCTTGTAGCCCACGATGCCGTAGACAACGTGCGCCCCTACTTCCTCCAGCGCCCGCGCCCAGCGGATATTGGCTTCCT
Source organism: uncultured Enterobacteriaceae bacterium (assembly GCA_964618735.1). Lineage (GTDB taxonomy): Bacteria > Desulfobacterota > Binatia > Bin18 > Bin18 > SYOC01. Next base: position 11,426 of record CAZUFQ010000110.1, on the reverse strand, counting down.
CATCAAAGCGGGCTCGTAGTTCCACCAAGACCGCCACCTCCTTCCCGGCCTCAGCCGCCCGGGTGAGTGCAGCGGCGACCGGCGAGGTGGGACTGACACGATAAAGCGTCATCTTGATCGCCATGACATTGGGATCTGTGGCGGCCGCTTCGACGAAGTTGGTGACCGCGTCAAAGGAATGGTAGGGGTGATGGACGAGGATGTCTTCGGTGCGAATAGCTTCCCACACGTCCCGCGCCTTCTCAAAAGCAGGCACCGGCCGCGGCGTGAAGGGCCGATCTTTGAATTGGGGGAGATCTACGGCGCTATACAACTGAAACAAGTCGGCGAACGCCGCGAACCCGCCTTCAGCGTACAGCTCACTGGCGTGCAGCTCCAACTCTTGGACAAATTGATCGAGAATCTCTACGGGGAGCGTGTGGTCGTACTGGAGGCGCACGGCTGCCCCCATCCGCCGTTGGCGCACCCCACGCTCGATGCTCGCCAACAAGTTCTTCGGGTTCTCATCCGCGAGTTGGCGGTCGGCGCCGCGGGTCACCCGCACCGCATGACATGAGAGAATTTCGTACCCAGGGTAGAGTTGTGGCAGGTGGCGCTGGATGAGGTCTTCAAGCATAATGAAGTGGAATTGCCCGGCAGGCGCTGGCAGAGCGATGAAACGCGGCACCACTTGGGCGGGGATGTGCACCACTGAGAGGGTCGTGTCGGGCAGCTGCGACTTGTCGAGGCGCTTCAGCGACACGACGAGGCAGAGCGAGCGATTCGCCAGGTACGGAAAAGGGTGGCCGGAATCGATAGCCAGCGGCGTCACCACTGGAAAGACGGTGCGCCGGAAGTAGTCGTCAAGAAAACTCGCCTGCTCGGCCGCGAGGTCGATGGGGTCAAGGTCGATGCGAACGCCCTCGGCCGCGAGCCGGGCGTGGAGATCATACAAAAACACCTGATGTTGGTCCTCAACCAGTTGATGGACGCGGGTTGAAATGGCGGCCAACGTCTGGGTTGGCGTCAGCCCATCGGGTCCGGCCTCAGCATCGCTTCGAGCAATGCGCGCCTTGAGCCGCGCCACCCGAACCATGAAAAATTCGTCGAGATTGGAGCTAAAGATGGCGAGGAATTTCACTCGCTCCAGAAGCGGAACGCTCTCGTCTCGCGCCTCTTCGAGCACCCGGTGGTTGAACTCTAGCCATGACAGCTCGCGGTTGAGAAACTGACTTTCGGTCATGATTGTATATCCTCAGCCCCTTCTTGGATGACGTTGAATCACACCTTCTCCGGAATGTTCATGCATCTGCGATGCACCCTTGAACATGAAAAGAGTACGAAGGGTTCCTTCTCTTTACCCCTCACCCTAACCCTCTCCCCCAAGGGGCGAGGGGATTTTCGGGGGAATCCTTACCAACTAGGGTTCTTGTGGAGCCAGGTTGGTAAGAAACTATCTCGAAGGGCGGGCGTTCAGCTCGTTCTCGAAGTGTTACCATCCCGTTACCGGAATGTTAAGTTTTGAAAAAAGAGCGGTGTACGGTCGGCTCGTTTTCTATTTCCGCTCTTCTCCATAAGACCTTGGGTAACCCAATCCAGCCTCTACGCCAGAAGACCACGAGTTGAGAGAATGCTATCAGCGTCATCAGCGCCAGACAAAAGGGATAGCCCCAGTACCAGTTGAGTTCCGGCATGTTCCACGGCGACCGCTCTGAATTGAAGTTCATGCCGTAGACGCCGACGATGAAGGTCAAAGGAATAAAAATAGTAGCAATCCCGGTCAGGACCCGCATGATCTCATTGGTTCGATTGCTGAGGCTGGAGAGGTACATATCCGTAAGATCGGCGCATAGCTGACGATACGTTTCGACAAAGTCAATAAGCTGGACGCTCTGATCATAGCAGTCTCGTAGATGAAGTCGGGTTTCCGGAGTTAAGAGCTGCATGTCATTGCGCAGCAACGCACCCAGCGCTTCCCGCTGCGGCCAGATGGCCCTACGAAGCAGGAGCAGGTCCCGTTTAATATCGTGGATTTGAGCGATGGCGTCCGTGGTGGGGTTAGCGATTAGGTCGTCTTCCAGTATCTCCAACCGTTCACCGTACTGTTCTAAAACAGGGAAGTAATTATCAATGATCGCATCAAGGATGGCGTAGACTAAGTAATCGGCTGTTGCGTGACGGAGCTGGCGTTGCCCTTTGCGCAGGCGCTCGCGCACAGGTTCCAGACAGTCCCCCGGAGATTCCTGGAACGTCAGAACAAACTGTTGGCCGAGAAGAATGCTGATTTGTTCTGTTTCGACTCGTTCGTGCATTCTGCTCATGCGCGCGACAATGAAACAGTCCTCGCCATACTGTTCAACTTTTGCTCGTTGGTCCGTCCGCAGCACGTCTTCCAACGCCAGCCAGTGAAGTCCAAAGATATCTCCGAGTTCCTTAATGACCGCCCCATCACCCAAGCCGTTCACATTCACCCACGTCACAGGCCAGTCATAAAGGTAGCTTCGCACTTGCTGGGGATTTTCAGCCGCCTGTTCCGTAAAATTTGCTGCTCCATACGCCAGCACCTGAACGAGCGACGGTGGAGCCGCCGGCTCAGCAATTAACCTTTCTGGCGACGCCGGCTCAGCGATGAACCTTTCCGGGGGAACACCGAAACGCGTCTGGCGCGCCAAGACTCTTTGATGCTTTCGTCGATGGGTCTTCTTTGGCATGGACAGCTACTTTCTGAGTTCGGCGCGCATGAGCTTACTCTATCCTCCGCGAGTTGCTCTCCATGAGAGCAGACACGGTCAGTCGTCCGTGCGGAGATACTGTTCGTTCGCCTGATTCTTGAGGAATTCTGCAAAGCGTTTCTTAATGCGAGGCAGTTTCATAAGTAACGTTGTTGTTGTTTTCTTCATTTCTTTCACGATTGTTGACGGATCAAAATACTCTCTGGCATTCTCTACGCTCAGCACGAATGGCGCTCTGCCGTCACGCACCAGAATATAACTCATGATCAAGGCGCCGGTGCGATGATTGCCTTCGATGTACAATTGCGGCTGGCTCAGAATCCGCACATAAATACCAGCCGCCCGCCTCCAGGGCGATTCGCTTGCATGTTTTTCATACCAACGCAGAATGTCATCGATGTTGAACTCTTCCTGCCGGTAAAACCGGCGCGCCGTCTCCTCCAAATGGGTGTGGTATTCCTTGCGCACCTGTGGGTCCGCTCCACAAAGAACGAGGGAATTCAGCTCCAACAGCCAAGCGGCGTGCATAGGCGTCAACAGATCTATGTCCTCCGCGATGGCCCGATCAATGAATGCATACCCCGCCAGCATGTTTTCGACCACCTCGTCGGTCATTGAATCTCGCCGCGAGCGCAGTATCTCGTTAATTTTGGGGAATTCTCGTTGCACGTCCCGGAGAGATCGCGCGATCTCTGGCAGATTCAGCCGCGGTCGGCCTCTTGTCCGGGCTTCTGATGTTATGCTCAATCGCGCCATCCTTGGCAGGGCAAATATTATGAGTAGAACTTCACCATAGGATATAGTATTCCACCCCGTAGACTCTGAACCGGAACAGGTTTCGAGTGTTTAGACGGGTGCTTCATCCCTCAACTTCACTGCTAGTGCGAGACAGCTTGTCCTGAGTTCGTCGAAGGACTCAAGACGAATGAGGTATTAACCCGAACATTAGGGGGAATCGATCCTAGGTTTTGCCAGAACGCTTAACTCAACACATCACGCGCCTCAGGCCCATACTCCGCCACGAGTGCTTCGATTTCATTGTGGCTGGCCATCTGCGCCGCTTTTGCTACGACAGCAAGTAGTTTCTGGCAGGTCTCTTCGTTGTCGTCGAAAAACGGATCACCTGTAGCCCGTAGCGTCGCCAACCCTTCAATAGTGTTTTTCATCGTGAGAAGTCCACGCGCGATTGTGCTGTATTTGTTCCGCAGTTCTTCTTGCTCGTAAAGATCCATGCTTTTGTCTCCATTTACAGGCGGCGTAGACAAGAGCTGCCTTTCGCTAAGGATTACTGTTTTATTTCGTTTTTACGTTATCAAGGGCGTTCTTTGCGAGCGTGACCACTTCCGGCGGCAAACGGATGAAACCTAATGATTCGCTGAATTCTTGTCCTACCGTCAAACCCCATTGGACATATTGTTTCAGTTCGGCAAGTTTTTGCGAATCGTCGTACTGTTTGTACAACAGCAACCAGGTATACGTGACGATCGGATACGAATACTGCCCCGCGGGATCGGGAAAGAACAGGCGTAGACTCTCTGGCATTGCCTTTGCCATATACTGCAAGGTCGCTAGCCCACTCCCTCCGGATGGCTGGATGAATTGTCCGGCATTGTTTTCTAACCACGCCATGGATACGCCCGTGCGTTCCGCAAAGCCATACTCCACATAGCCAATAGATCCGTTGCTTAGTTTGATCCGCCCAGCCACTCCTTCATTGCCAACCGCTTTCATGACTGTACCAGGCCAGTTGATAAGCGTCCCGGTCCCCGGACCACGATCGCGCCACCCATCACTTATAGCGCTAAGATGATTGGTGAACGCGTATGTCGTCCCGCTGCTGTCCTGCCGCACTACCACAGTAATCTCTGTATCAGGAAGATTGAGCGCAGGATTTGTCGCTTTGATCCGCGGATCATTCCAGCGAATGATTTTCCCGAGAAAAATATCGGCATAGACGTCTCTTTTGAGTTTCAGATCGCCGTGCACGCCGTCTAGATGGTACGCTAGTACGACAAGTCCGGCCGTGGCAGGTACAAGTTGTACACCGCGCTGCACCGCAGCCATCTGTTCATCAGTCATGGCGGCGTCGCTGGCGCCGAAATCAACCGCGCCAGCCGTGAACCGCTTGACGCCTTCGCCGCTGCCAACTGCGTCATACGCAAGCGTAATTCCCAGATGCCGTTTCTGATATTCTTCTTGCCATTTTTTATAGAGCGGCGCTGGAAACGTCGCTCCGGCCCCCTGGAGCTGAACTGCGCCAGCGGGTATATTGCCGCCATTGCTATCACGAGTGCAAGAGGCCCCGAGACTGCATAACGCAACAACCGTTAAGAGCAACACAATACTACGACGAGCAATCATCAACACGTATCAGAACCTCCACCTCAGCTGAATTCGCCACGAATATACTGCTTCGTGTACTCTTCCTTGGGATTGTTGAACATTTCCTTGGTGTCACTATACTCAACAAGATATCCAGTCCGCCCGCCGCCAGAGGTGTCGACGTACATAAAGGCGGTCTTGTCCGCCACCCGCACCGCCTGCTGGAGATTGTGGGTGACGATAGCAATGGTGTACCGCTTTTTGAGCTCTGTCATCAGTTCTTCAATGCGACGGGTGGCAATGGGATCAAGCGCCGAGCAGGGTTCGTCCATCAGCAGCACCTCGGGCTCGGTGGCAATGGAGCGCGCAATACAGAGGCGTTGTTGCTGACCACCGGACAACGATAACCCGCTTTGTTTGAGTTTATCTTTTGTTTCATCCCAGATAGCCGCGCCTTGGAGAGCCTTTTCGACTCGTTCCTGGATATCACCTTTATAGCGGTTGAGCCGCAGCCCGAAGGCAACATTGTCAAAAATACTCATGGCAAAAGGATTGGGTTGCTGGAACACCATGCCAATGTAGCGACGAACGACGACCGGGTCGACTTTCGCGCCATAAATGTCTTGCCCGCGGAAGTGAACATGCCCTTCCAAGCGAAACCCCCGCACCAAATCATTCATGCGATTCAGGCTACGCAAAGCTGTGCTTTTCCCACAGCCAGAAGGGCCAATGAAGGCAGTGATTTTTCCTTTTTCAATCGGGATATGACTGTCGCGTACAGCGCGGAACTTGCTGTAATATATATTGTTGATCTTGCAATCGATGACAACGTGGCTTGCCTCAGCGTCCATAGTGGCGCCGTTAGGGCTTTTTGCCTGGACGGTTACACTCATCAAAGCTCTCCTTAATGGTTGCGCGAGACCATTCACATTTTGCGCCGAGAGACCAGTTGACCTGTGATGTTCAAGGTCAACACAAGTAACACTAGAACCAGAGCGGCGGCCCAGGCTAGTTCGATCTGATTTTCGAACGGCATGCCTGAAAAGTTGTAAATCAACACTGCAAGTGACGCCGTGGGCTGCATCACCTCCACCCCTCGGCCCTTTTCAAAGAGCCAATAGTTGCTAAAGAGAGCGGTGAAGAGCAGCGGCGCCGTTTCCCCGGAGGCGCGAGCCACCGCCAGTATCACTCCTGTCAACATACCGGGCAGGGCAGTGGGTAATACCACTTTCGACACCACTTGACTGTGTGTACAGCCCATGCCGAAGGCGGCCTCTTTCATGCGGGCTGGCACCATTTTCATGGCTTCCTCCGCCGTCAGTATCACCGTCGGCAGCATCAATAAGGAAAGGGCGACGCCCCCCGCCGGGGCGGAATACGTGCCAGTTAATACGACGACAGCGGCGTAGGCGAAAACTCCTGCAAGGATAGAGGGAAGCCCGGTCAGCGTCTTCGCGCAGAAACGCACAATTTCTGCAAGTTTACTGTCTGGTCCAAGCTCCGCCAGGAACACCGCGGCAAGAACGCCAAACGGCACGCTCAGCGCTGAGGCGATGCCGACCATCATCAGCGTGCCGACAATAGCATTGCCGAATCCTCCACCCTCTTCAAAAGCGGTTGGGGGCAATTCGGTGAATAACTGCAAACTGAGCCGTGATCCACCACGCCAGATCAACATGATCAGCACGGAAAACAAAGGGATGCAGGCGATCACCGCCATAATAGCGGTGGTGATGCTGAGCCCGGCGCTTAAAAAGGTGCGTGAATCGCTAAACGATTTCTCCAGCCGTAGCGTCTCGGTGGAGTCAACGATTTGGGCGTCGTGGCGATTCATCTCCGTGCTCCTCTCGCACCAGCAGTGGCGTAGGTGAGCACCGCCGCGCCACAGATGTTCACCAACAACGTAATCGCCATGAGTATCACAGCAGCGTACATCAATACCTGAACTTCGATCTCTCCGGCTTCTGGAAAATTGAGCGCAAGCAGCGCCGCCAGCGTATTGGCCGGTGAAAAGAGCGAAAGGCTGAGCTGATTGGAATTGCCCACCAGCATCGCGAGCGCCATTGTTTCCCCCAAGGCGCGGCCAAACCCGAGGACTAGAGCGCCAAAAATGCCAGTCGCAGCCGTGGGCACGATCACTTTGAGAATCGCTTCCCAATGCGTTGGGCCCATGCCATACGCCGCCTCTCTGATCTTAGGCGGGACGGCGCTCAGCGCGTCACGCGAGATAGCCGCAATGGTCGGCAGGATCATGATGGCGAGCACGAGAGCGGCGGGCAACATGCCTGGGCCGCTCAAGGATGTAGAAAAGAAAGGAATCCAGCTCAAGTGAGAGTGGAGCCATTCAGCGGTAGGACGCAGAACCGGAATCACTACAAAGATACCCCATAACCCATAGACGACGCTGGGAATGGCGGCCAGCAGTTCGACGATATTTTTGAACACTACCTCAAGCTGAGAAGGAAGAAAATCCTGGGTGAGAAAAATGGCGATGGAGATGCCAAACACCCCTCCGATCAACAACGCCAGCAGCGAGCTGTACAGCGTACCCCATATCTGTGGCAGGACGCCAAATTGGTTCGTGTGTACATCCCATGTGGTTGAACTGACAAATGCAGGACCGTATTTGAAGATCGCTGGAACGGCTTTACCGCCGATCTCCCACAAAATGTACAACAACAAGATGATCGTGAGCCAAGCGAAAGCCAACGCAAGACCCCGAAATAAGCGGTCGAAGAACAAATCAAACGAGGACGGCGGAGAAGAGATCGATTTGTCTGAGAGCGCTTCTGAATCGAGGAGAAGCGACGCCATAACAACGACTCACTTTCTTCAGCTTACTGAATGGTTTGTGCAGCGGTGCTAACGGTTTGTACAACATTGTCTGGCAAAGGGATATAGCCCATGCGGCTGCTGATTTTTTGCCCATCGCTCAGGCAGTACTTTACAACGTCCCGCAGTGTCTCAGCCTTTTTCGCATCGTCGTACTTTTTGTAGAACAGCATCCAGGTATAGGTAACGATCGGGTAGGAGGTGTCGCCGGCGGGATCAGGGAGCCACACTCGCAAGTCGCCGTCGTTTATCTTAGCGTTCGCCAACGCAGCGGCGCCGCTTTCTTCGGAAGGAGTAATAAACTTTCCTGCTTTGTTTTCCAATGAAGATATGTCTACTTTGGCAAGCTTAGCGAAGCCATACTCGAGGTAGCCGATGGCTCCAGGGGTTTGCTTGACGGTGGCCGTGACGCCATCGTTTTTCGGGGACGCCACTATCTTATCGCTGCTCGGCCAGTTCACTGTGGTTCCTGTGCCCGGTCCTTTCTTCCACGTCTCGCTGATGGCGCTCAAATGCTGCGTAAAGACAAAGGTCGTGCCGCTGCTGTCCGCCCGACGCACTACGGTAATGTCCGTATCGGGCAGCTTCGCCTCTGGATTTGCCTTGGCAATCGCGGGATCATTCCACTTGGTGATTTCCCCCAGGAAGATTTTGGGATACACGTCGCGCGGTAGTTTCAGGTCTTTTACACCGGATAAATTATAGGCGAGCACAATTTCTCCTGCCGTCATCGGCAGAAGCACGACGCCTTCTTTCACCTGGGCAATTTCTTCGTCAGTCATGGCTGCGTCGCTGGCGGCGAAGTCGACCGTTTTACTGATGAAATCACGGATTCCCGCACCGCTGCCTTTGGCCTGATAGTCGATCGTGACGCCATCATGAGCCTTGCTGTAGTCCTTGAACCATTGCCCGTACAGTGGAAACGGAAAACTCGCGCCTGAACCCGTTAGCCGTAGGCTTTGGCCAGCCGATTCGGGAGGTGCAGCCAGCACGCCGCAGAAAAAGATGAAAAGACCCACTATACTAACGCATTTGATCTTCATTCGCACCCCACTGAGTTGTGTATTGGAGGCAGGCACTCCAGCATCTTTGTGTGACAAAATGATGACGCCTTTGTGAAGGTACGATGACATCTGCTATTGTTGAACTTAGTGAGCCGAGCGGCTAGGGGCGAGGAAAAGCGGCTCAGTGATTTACAGCTTCTTCATCTTCTTGTCATCTATTTGTCACAATAGAAGCATAAAGGTGGAGAGTTTCGCCCGCTCTCCTGGGAGTACATCATGCAACGATCCGCCGAGTACGATCTCATCTGTATTGGCAGTGGCCCCGCTGGGCAACGCGCAGCTATTCAAGCGGCAAAGCTGGGCAAGAAAGTGGCCGTGGTCGAAAAGCAACGTTCCGTGGGCGGCGTCTGTATCGATACCGGCACGATTCCTTCCAAAACCTTTCGTGAGGCGGTCCGACGCGTGTACTCTCGGCCTGGTCTGGAAGCCACGAACTCCTTGGTGAGCAATGGTCGGGTGCGCCCTACCATGCCGCAATTGATTGGACACGTCGGGCGAGTGATTCAACAAGAAATCAACATTGTCCACGATGCGTTAGCGCGCAATGATGTATCCCTCGTACATGGATGTGCGTCTTTTGTAGACCCTCACACCGTTCGCGTTGAATCCTTGGAGGGTCAACGTCTACTGACGGGCGACCACTTTCTCATTGCCGTAGGCACCCGCCCCAGCAAATCGCCCGGGATAGAGCCGGATCAGCAGACGATTCTCACCTCCGATCATATTCTTGAGCTCGAACAGATGCCGCGCACCATGGCGGTGGTGGGCGCCGGAGTCATTGGCATTGAGTATGCTTCAATGTTTGCGGCGTTAGGCGTCCATGTGACCGTTATTGATCAACGGCCACGGCCGCTCGAATTTCTTGACGCCGAAATTGTGGACGAACTCATTCACCAATTGCGCAAAAGCGATGTCACCTTTCGCTGTGGGGATGCTGTTGAGCGTATAGAGATCGTCCAGACTTCACAACGTCAAGGACTCATTGACCTTGCCTCCGGCAAACATTTAGTGGCGGATGTCATTTTGTGTTCCGCTGGTCGAGTCGGCGCCACCGAAGAATTAAACTTGAGAGCCGTCGGGCTCGCCGCGGATGAGCGCGGACGGCTGAAGGTAGACGCACGATATCGTACAGAGACGCCGCATATTTTCGCGGCGGGTGATGTGATTGGCTTTCCGTCGCTGGCGGCAACCTCAAGTGAGCAAGGACGACTCACCGCCTGCTATATGTTCGGCGTCGAAGCCGAGGTCATGAGCACGCATTTTCCCATTGGGATTTACGCCATTCCTGAAGTCTCCATGGTGGGGGCCACGGAAGAGGAATTAACGCGCGCCAAAATTCCTTATGAAACCGGCGTTGCTCGCTACAAGGAGATTTCGCGCGGACCGATCTTAGGGGATGAATCGGGCCTGTTGAAAATGCTCTTTCAACGGGACGACGGTCGATTGCTCGGCTGCCACTGTATTGGCAGCGGCGCGACCGAGCTAATCCACGTCGGTCAAGCTGTCTTAGGCTTAGGAGGCGGACTCGAATACTTTTTAAAGACGGTTTTCAATTATCCCACCTTAGCCGAGTGCTATAAGGTCGCGGCCTACAATGCCGCGAACAAACTCGCGCTCATCCGGCGCGCCACAGGAGCCACCGTGCCGCAGGTCGCCATCGACGCCATCACCCCTAGTTAGTAACCAGATCTCACTTGGCGTCTCACAGTCCTTGAAAATACGCGGCATCTTCTTCAGGATTAGGTCTCAATCGGACCTGAGTCTTGTAGAAGGAAAACCTCTATGGATCCGACCGATGATGGAGTTAAGGTTCACGAGCAAGCCCCGCTAGAGAGGAGCCATCTGATTCAACTCGGTGGCTCAATACTTGGCAATCGGGCTCATATCTGCGCGTTTTTCAACAACCCTGATGACGAGTATCGCGTACTGCTTCCGTTCATTAAGGACGGCCTTGCCTGCGGCGAGAAGGCCTTCCACACGGTCGACCCCCAACGACGCGACGAACACCTTCAGCGGTTGGCATTGGCCGGAATCGACGTAACCGCCCTACACCGGAGTGGCCAGTTCGAGGTACAGGACTGGACTGATACACATCTGTGCGATGGCCAATTCGATCAGGGCGGAACGCTCGCGTTGTTCCAGAAGGTCAGGAAGGATGCCAAGCAGCAAGGATTCCCACGCGTTCGGTTTCTCACCCAGATGGAATGGGCCTTGGAGACTCAGGTGGGGATTGAGGCTCTGCTGGAGTATGAAGCCAGGGCAAACGAGGCATGGCTTCGCCAAGACGGCCCAGTCCACCCGGTCATCTGCACCTACGATCTCACCAAGTTTAGCGGGGAGATTATCGTTGACGTCATGCGCACCCATCCGATGATCATTATCGGTGGCGCCCTGCAGGAGAACCCTTTCTTCATCCCGCCTGACGAGTTTTTGCGGGAACTGCGGAAAAAGCGCTTAGCCAAAGTAAAGAAGGAAGCAATAAGTATTTCAATCGGGA
>CAZUFQ010000109.1:4959-12124 GCA_964618735.1 uncultured Enterobacteriaceae bacterium | reverse complement strand
GTCCGTACTCGCTCGAACTCACCACCGTGTATCGCCAGCGTGATGAGGCCTTTATCCGCATCCTAAACAAGATTCGAGCGCACGACCTCGACCCGGAACTTTTCTCGCTCTTAAACGCCAGAGTGCAGAGCGGAGGAGAGCGACAGCCCGACGATGGTGTGATCACCCTTACCACGACCAACGAGGCAGCCTTCCGGAAAAACAAGGTGTGTCTTGATCGCATCGCTGCTCAGCCTCATGTCTATCAAGCGTCAGTGACTGGGACATTTGAGCCGAGCACCTATCCCACCGAAGCTGCATTGGAACTCAAGCGCGGCGCCCAGGTCATGTTAGTACGCAATGATGTAGAGAAACGCTGGGTGAACGGTACGTTAGGGAAGGTCAGCGCTCTGAGCGAGCAGCAGATCAAGGTGGAGATTGCCGGAACTACCTACGAGGTAGAACCTGAGACCTGGCAACATATCCAATATCATTACAACCGTGAGACGAATCGCGTTGAGGAGGAGGTGATTGGCACGTTCACCCAGTATCCCCTGCGGCTGGCCTGGGCCATCACGATTCACAAGAGTCAAGGACAAACCTTCGACAAAGTGCGGATTGATCTGGGGCGCGGCGCCTTCGCGCACGGCCAGACGTATGTGGCGCTCAGTCGCTGCACTTCGCTAGAGGGAATAACGTTTAGTCGTCCAGTCACAGAGAAAGATATGTTGTTCGACGAACGCATCTACGGGTGGGCTCACGTGTTACCCCCAGCCCCTAACACTGAGCGGCTTGGAGATTGGAAGTAAGAGAAGAGTTTGACGGTGGGCGTAATACTGTACGAGCGCTGACGGCAATGAGGGCGCAGCAGACGCTGACCAGACCAAGTCCCATGCTTAGATTTGTGGTTTTTGCAACCAGCCCAATCAAGGGTGGACCGGCGAGGAAGCCAAAGTAACCAGTAGAGGCGACCGCAGCCAGCGCCATGCCTGGCGGAACGCCGCGCACCTGGCCAGCCGTGCTGAAGAGCACCGGGATAATGTTCGCGAGGCCTAACCCCACTAAGCCAAACCCGACAACGGCAATAAGGGGTTCACCAATCAGCACCCCAAGCCCTAGCCCGCCTGCCGCCACCAGGCTCGCCCCGCGCAGCAACAGAGACGGACCAAACCGATTGACCAGGGCGTCTCCCCCGAAACGTCCCGCCGCCATCATGAGCGAGAACGCCGCGAATCCTGTAGAAGCGACCGCGGCGCTTGTATTGAGGACATGGCGTAAATACACCGCGCTCCAGTCCGCCATCGAACCTTCAGCCAAGAGTCCAAGGAACGCGAGAGCGCCTAAGCTCAACAACGCTCCGGTCGGTTTGACAAATGTCGGTCCCGATTCCTCTCGCTGAGGTTCTGATGGTAAAAGACGAAATACGGCGAAAGCTGCCATCATTTCTGCTGCTACCGCTGTCGTAACAACATGCGGCGCCGCGCTCATGCCCAACGACATGGCCAAGCCCGTCAGTGCAGCGCCGATGAGACCGCCAAGGCTAAATAGTCCGTGAAACGACGACATGATCGCTCGTTGATAACTTCGCTCGACGGCGACCGCTTGGGCATTCATTGCTACATCAAGGGTGCTGTTACAGGCCCCAAAGAACCCCAGCGAAAGGCAGAGCAGGAAAACGGTTGGACTGATCACCGGCAGCGGGAGGACAAGGCAGAACGTGAAAATAGCCAACGTCGTCATGCGGCGACTACCGAAACGGCCAACAAGCCAGCCAGCCGCCGGCAGTGTGAGCACGGACCCAACAGCCATAGATAACAGCACCAGTCCCAGTTGAGCATCGTTCAGGGCGTGTTGTGTCTTCACCGCAGGGATATGAGGGACCCAACTCGCCAGCACCGCGCCATTGATAAAGAAGATTGTGGAGACTGACCACCGTGCTCGCGTGAGCGACAGCGGCGTCACGGGCAATGCTCCTCCAGCTTCGCGCTTGTTCATGCTGATTGGATGCGATGAAGAGTAACGGAGTGTCAGAACCTCTTTCAGTTTGAAACATTTTTAGTGAAGGAAACATCCGATGCGGCCCTGCGCGTCTCTATATTCCCGCATCCAGGACAGGTATGGATTTCCTCCACAACCCCGCCGAGGTCAGGGTCTATAGCGGTAGGGTCGTCAAGAGCAGCCATGTAGTCGATCTTCTCAGCGTGATAGTTCATCTCGATCCCACACTGCAGACACATTATTGCATTCATTGCTGTCATATGGTCTTCTCCTCAACAATCACTAGCGGTTATTTTTCCCGCGGGATGGTCTCTCGTCCATAGCGCAAGACTTTCGCCATCCACACCAGCTCCTTGAGAAATTTGTCAATACGTTTGATATACGCCTGGTCTAGGAGGACGCCGTTCGCGTCAAAGAGATTTTGCACAGTAGAGAAATTTCCATCCGAGAAGATAGTGACTAACCCCAGCTCGCGCATGACTGGCAGCAGGTTCTCAATTACTCGCGCGCCGCCGAGCCCGCCAGTGGAGACGCCGCAAATGCCAACGGCTTTGTGGATGTATTCTTTCAGGTTAGTGTCGAGTACGTGTTTGAGTAAACCTGGATAGCCATGGTTGTACTCAGGCACGACCAGCACGAGTGCATCCGCTCGCATCATCAGCGCAGAGAATTGCGGGTCTTTGATGGCTTCTCCTGCATCGGTGACGGGGAACGAGAGGGTGCGAATGTCGATCAACATGGTTTCGATCTCATCGCGCTTGCTCAGCTCCCCCAGCACAAAGTGCGCAACGTGCTCACTCCTTCGCCCTTGCCGTGGAGTGCCAAGAATGATGGGAATGAACAGGGGACGAAAGGTCGTCATTGTGTCGTTCCTTTCTTCTGCGGCGTGTTACAACAAAAAGCGGGATCACTCAAACCGACAAACTGAATGGTTCCTGTGCGACGACAGGAACGTCGGATCGGCAGATGTTAATTGACCAGTGCATGATGGAGACACTTTACGGGCCATGTCTGCTGTGATGCCGCTATTATACTTGAGGTTTCATTAAAATCAGCATGAAGACGCCTTGTCTTCCGTTTTGGAGAGGAATGTGGTCCAGGACTCCGCGCCGGTAGCGCTTTATGGAAGTCACGCAAGTCAATGATCCGCAGATGCCGATCGTGCTGTCGTCACCGCCGTACTTGTCCGTGCGGGCTCCGGATCGCCTATTTCAACAGCTGACTGCCGAAGAGAACATGTTCAAAGAAGTTGAGATCACTGGCCTGCTTAGCAACACCAATACGTTTGATGTTTTTGGGGTGGCGGCCCACGGGTAATGATCTCTGGGGTGCGGCTTGCCGCACCCCCACCGGCGAGGAGCATCTATCCTATACAAATGAGTTAGGAGCTGAATTCCGTCTCAACGGAATTGTTGCTCGCAAATGGCGTCCAGACGCGAAAGATCGATCCTTGTCCAACACTGCTTTCGACCGAGACCGTTCCCTTTAACAATGCTACGAGTCGCTGCACAATGTAAAGACCGAGGCCCACACCCTCGTACCGTCGGCTTGCCGAGCTGTCTCCCTGACGGAACATGTCAAAAATGTGAGGTAAAATCTCAGGAGCTATACCGACCCCAGTGTCCGCAACACTCAACTCCGCTCCCTCATCGACGCGACGAACTGAGATCGTCACTTGGCCCGTCTCAGTAAACTTTACTGCATTGTTAAGAAGATTTTTAAGGACGATTTTGAGTTTTGCCGGATCGGTGTGCAGGGGCGGCAATTCGTCTTCAATGTCTACCCTAACGCTGAGCCCGGGCTTTTCGAGAAATTCACGGACTTCTCCCATGGTTTCGCTTACAAGCAGCGGGAGTTGCACGACCTGATCTGCTACCGACATCCGTCCTTCTTCCAAACGGCTGAGGTCAAGGGTAGCCAAAATAAGCTCGAGTAATTTGACGGCGCTGACCTCTATTCGTTTCAGCATGGCCACCTGATGGGTAGGAAGGGGAGAGGTCTCTTCTTCTAACAGGAGTTGAGTATACCCCATGATAATGTTGAGAGGAGTACGCAACTCATGGGACATGGTTGCAACGAAGTCTGATTTGATGCGATTTGCTCGTTGCAACTCTTCTAGCAAGCGTGCGTTCTCTAAGGCCATGGCGGCAAGTTGAGCAATACCACGGGCAATACGTTCTTGCTGAGGAGTACAGGGCTCGTGACGGTGGCAGTACACAGCCGTTTGTATCCCGATGATATCCTCGCCTTGTCGAAAGGCCATATAAATGATGCGTGAGACGCCTCTTTGTCGAAAGTAGGCGTCCGGAATAGTAATGAGCTGCCGCACCTCTTCCACACTGAGTTGCACTATCTCATCTTGCTGCAGGCGAGTGTAGAGCCCCTGCAGCGCAGCAAAAGGAAACTCCCCTAATTGGATCGCTTCCCACTCTTGGGGCGTCCAGCCCCAGCCGGCGGCCGCCAAGTATGTCCGATCTGCCGGATCCCACAGATAGGTCGTGCTATAATCGCAAGCAAGTACTTGGGCAGTGACCTGACAGAGGCGGTCGAGCACCACGGACGAGGTGAGTGACGAAATCAATTCTCGCCCGACTTGCGCGAGCGCGACGGATACTTGCGCCTCTAGCTGCGCAGTCTCTTCTGCCCGCCGTTTCTCATCACGCAGGCCTTTCCTCTCCAACGCCTGCGCAACCGCAAGCCCCAAGCGACTGAGGCGATCTTTGAGCAGATAATCCGACGCCCCTTGCTTCATGCACTCTACCGCAACTTCTTCGCTGATCGAGCCGGTCACGACGATAAACGGAATGTCGAGCTCGCGCTGTTGTAAGATTTCTAGCGCATCCAGAGCGTTGAATTGCGGCATACTGTAGTCGGAAAGGATGATGTCGTAGTGTTGCGACAATTGCGTTTGATACTCTGCCTGTGTCTCGACTCGTCGCCATGTCGGCGTAAAGCCTACACGCTGCAATTCGATCACCATCAATTCAGCGTCGTCAGGCTGATCTTCGAGAATCAATGCATGGAGGGAAGTCTTCATAACCCGGAGTCTTTTATGGCAAAGAAGAAGACCATAGCTGCTAGAACGCCCCTGGTGTGCATTCTCCCTCTATTCGCCGTGAGAAGCTGGACTGACTCAATTAAGGTTCGTAACTCTTGCCTGCGAGAAGAAAACCTTGCTCGCAGTGTCCTCTTCTTTTTATGATTATCTGGACCAAGACGGTTTGACTAGTAGTCCGTCCACGAGCATTCCATCAGTCTTAACCATCATAAAACAGTGATGGTGCAATTGCCAAACAAAACGAAAACACGACAGAATCGAATATCATTGTACCTCTCCAAAGGCCTCCCTTTTCGCTCTTATAATAGTATTTTGTGCTTGGGTAAAATTCATGAGCAAGGTCGCTTATTGGTTGTCTAGCGACCTCAGACGCTCTTCTTGTTCTTAAGCTTCATGAACGATGGTCCACTAGGCCTTGGCGTCCATGCCGTTCGCTGGCAGAATCTCTTGAAACACGTATCGCGTCGTTTCCCGCCTAGGCCATGCTTCTTTGACGTGCTCGTCAGCAGAGCATGAGTCGCTGCGGGGCTGAACGCGTGAAAAAGGAGGACGTATGAAACTTGGGGTTTTGATGTTTGCCACAGATTACGCCATTCGTCCGGACGAATTGGCTCGCGCCTGCGAGGAACGAGGGTTTGAGTCGGTGTGGTTCCCGGAGCATACGCATATCCCTGCCAGTCGGCGTAGCCCTTGGCCGGTCGGCGGCGACTTGCCGCGCGATTACTGGCATACCCATGATCTCTTTGTTTCCCTCATGGCGGCGGCTGCCGTCACGCGGACAATAAAGCTTGGCAGCGGCATTTGTCTGGTCATTGAACGCGATCCGATCGTCCTGGCCAAAGAAGTGGCGTCGGTGGATCAGCTCTCAAACGGTCGTCTGTTATTTGGGATTGGCGGCGGCTGGAATGCCGAAGAAATGGAGCATCATGGAACACCATTTCAGCGGCGCTGGAAAGTGCTGCGTGAACGGATCGAGGCAATGAAAGCGATCTGGACTCAGGAAGCCGCCGAGTATCATGGTGAGTTTGTCAATTTTGATCCTCTCTGGTGTTATCCAAAACCATTGCAGAAGCCGCATCCGCCCATTCTGCTTGGCACGCTGTCTACGCAAGGATTGCAACGGGTCGTGCGGTATTGTGATGGATGGATCCCGGGGCTTCTCCCGCCCAAAGAGTTAGCTGAGGCCATGCGTATGTTGCGCGGCCTCGCCGAACAAGCTGGACGCTCCGCGCGCGATATCCCAGTCTCGATCTTTGGCGTTGCGGGCGAGGAAGCCACTCTGCGTCAGTACCAAGAATTGGGAGTCGAAAGAGCAGTCCTGGCGGCGCCGTCGGAAGGGCGGGACAAAATACTACCCTTGCTGGATCAGTATGCCGCCCTCCTGCCGAAATTTGCTTAGCTCGGCGAGTTGTTTTTGCACCTGACTACGCAAGCTAAGGGTTAATGGCTGTACTGTTGTGCTCAACGATGAAGGCTCCACGGCGCTGCACGAAATCGTACACTGCCGTATAGAGCGCCTCGGGGCGCTCGGCCAGCAGGGCCTGTCCGGCGTCATACACCAGAACGTAATAACAGTTAGGCATCTGCTCGACATAACGTCGTCCTGTTTCTGGTGGAATGCTGGCGTCGTTCGTGCCCAGAACCACGAGCGTCGCCGCTTGGACCTCTCCCAGTCGTGACGTTAATGCAAGCTCGGAGGTGATGCCGCTTGCGGCGGTCTGACTTGGAGGAAGCATCACAGAAGGTGGGATCAGTACGAGCGCATCGACGTGTTCGCGCGCCTCGAGAGCGCACCACAGCGCCGCGGACGCGCTCGCCGTAACGCCTAGTAACACATAGTGATCAAGACCAAGCGTGGCGAGAGCATGGGCAAGCCTGCGCGCCGCGGCCTGATCTTCGACTGGCGAACGATGAGAACCGGGGAACTCAAAGACGATCACGCGGCGCTGCTGGGCCAGCAGAGTAAAAAACGGAGACTGTGCGAGTTCCTCGGAGCTGCACAGCGCAACCACCGGCTCCCCCTGACCAGCTTCCATGTAGCGAATTGGCGCCTCATCCACGTGCAGGGCGTGTTCAGTGAATGCGGAGGCCCTATGGTTTTTGTTTTGTTTGTGTTTCTTCTAGTGTTTT
>CAZUFQ010000109.1:0-4949 GCA_964618735.1 uncultured Enterobacteriaceae bacterium | reverse complement strand
CCGTATGGTTCGTGTTCTGTGTGGTACTGCTCATGATGTTCCCCCTGACTCTCAGTAACTACGCACTCGCTGCAGTCGCCATAGCTTCTGGCTGAGGGGCCGCAACATCACTGATATGACGAATACGCGGCAGCACCTCAGTCGCAAACAGCCGCATAGACTTCATACTCTCCTCAAGAGTCAACCCAGCGCCGCCGAATGCGACATCGATCGCTCCCACTCCGGTCGTTGCATGGAAATCGGCAATCTGTTTGACGACGGTGTCAGGGCCGCCACAGAAACGGAGTTCTCCTAAGCCGAAGCCAGACTGCGTCTGCGTTGGCGGCGGTATTGCCGCGCCCCGCCCGCGGAAGAGGTTGCCGGTCCCATCGCCCACGAAGTACTTTGCCTGCAGCGCCGCGGCTTCCTTGTCATCCTCGCCGACAGCAATGAAAGCGCGATACAACAATTGCTCAGAAGTGGGCTCCCAGCCGTGCTTGGCGCATTCCTGTTTGTAGTGACCTGTCATCTGTGCGGTGATATGGGGCGGGTAGAAAGACACGCCTAAGCCAAAATGGTGGGCTGCGGCAAAGGTTGCCGATTCGAGACTGTTGCCGGAATAGTACAGTGGCGGATGTGGCCTCTGGATTGGCCCTGGCCAGACTGAAACGGTGCGGAATCGATAAAACCTACCTTCCCAGCTAAAGGGTTGGGCCTCGGTCAGCGCCCGACTAATCAAGATGCTGGCCTCTTGAGTGCGGACCCGCGTTTCGTCCGGGTTCGCGCCATACGCAAGAAATTCATTGGGCGTCCCACGGAGAAACAGCACGACCAGTCGCCCATGGCTCAACTGATCAAGCATCGCTAACTCCTCAGCGATCCGCACCGGATTGTTCATCGATACGAGTGGTCCCAGCACTGCGATCTTCGCGCGGCGCACTACTTGGCTTAGTGCTGCAGCAAAAACGTTCGCGTTCGGGGTTTGCAGCAATGGCGTGTAATGATGCTCCGAGCAGCTCACCCAGTCGAAGCCCAACTCATCGGCTAACCTTGCCTGCTCCAGCGCAAAGTCGACCGAGCGCAGCCCCACCTCGGAACGGAACAAGGCCGGCGGCGTCGGCCATCCCTGATAGCGGAACGCTTCGCCTGACATATAACTATTCGTACAAAAGAATGACGCCTTCATCGGTTTTCTCTCCTTTGCAATGTCGTACTGGAGTGAGCAAGCATTACCTGCAGATAAGCATGAACCCCAATTTCCTTCTGCACGGCTCTCCGAGGTACTGTCTATCTCTTTACTACGTTCTCAACAACAAGGAAATGCGAGATTGTTGACGAAAAGGCAAATCCCTATAGCATCATCGAGTTTCTTGAGGTAGAGTCCAACCCCAGGCATGGCGACATGCCTAGTAATTTTTAGAGGCGAGGGGGTAGCGTGGCAGGTGAGTTTTTTCCTAGAAAGGGGAGATACGCTCAGAAGGGCGGAGCTTTAGCAAAACGGCGAAACCGTAGTCGTAGATGGTAGACCAACGCGCGCTTGCCGAATCGACTATCGTGATTGAGGAATATCTCGCAACGCACTCGATCACGCTGAACACTCTCCTTTCACTGCCTGTTCGGGTTATCCGAGTTTCCTAAAACATTTGTCCATCCAATCCTAGGACCCTGAGACAAAACTCTCACAGTAGAGTATACCGTCAAGGTGGCATTGCGAGCCCTTCGACCAGCTCGGGCTAAACCCCGCGAAGCAATCTTTGCCCGCACTCAGGGATTGCTTCGTCGCTTCCTGCCCATCGCAATGACAGCCGCGCCTCCTTTGCTACTCTGTTCGGCTAGGGTTTTGTCTCATGCTCCTTAGTTAATCTCGTTCCCAGGCTCTGCCTGGGAACGCCACCCTCAGGTACGATAAATCCATAATCCCACGACATGCCTAGGCCCTGGGCATGAGAGAGTTCTAGGGTCTAGAGCTTGACAGAATATTAAGGGCGAAACAGTCGAGGTGTACGGTTGAGAAGTTTACGTATTGGGATTGACGGAGGGTGCTTGCTCAATCGGCGAGGCTATGGCCGTTATGCGCGTAGTCTTCTCTCTGCATTGGCACGACAAGAAGATGAGGATCGCTATTTTCTCTTTGTTGATCCGGAAACCGCCGAAGCTGTAGATCTCCCAATCCGTTTCGAGAAGATTATTGTTCCTACGAAAGAACCTCCCGCCAAAGCAGCCTCCGCCTCGGGACGGCGAGGGCTGCACGATCTCTGGCGCATGGGACGGACTGTGGCTCGCTATCCACTCGATGTGTTCTTTTTTCCTGCGGTGTATACTTTTTTTCCTCTCTTCTCTTCGCTCCAAAGTTTGGTAGCGATCCACGATGTGATTGCGGAACACCACCCGAAGAAAGTGTTTGCTCAACAGCGGTTTGCATTATTCTGGAAGATAAAATTGATGATCGCAGTGCGGCAGGCGCGTCTTATCCTCACGGTCTCCGATCACGCTCGTGACGGTATTCTCGAACATTTTAAACTTCCCCGGGACCGAGTGCGCGTCGTTCTTGAAGCGCCGGATCCAATTTTTCGGGCTATACCAGCTTCGCGTGATCCAGCTGAGCTGTTCCCTGGTTTTTCACTACCTCAAGGTTGCCGTTATCTTCTCTATGTGGGAGGGCTGAGCCCACACAAAAATCTTCCTCTCCTGATCGAAGCGTATCGACGGTTAGCTGCCGAGCCGGAATTTGCCGACCTCCGCCTTCTATTAGTGGGAGATTATAGTGGCGATGTCTTTTTCTCTGCGTACGATGAACTACGGACACTGGTCGAATGTCACAGACTGCAGGACCGCGTCTACTTCACAGGCTTTGTGTCGGATGAGCTGCTCGTTGAACTTTACAACCGTGCGGAACTTCTTGTATTACCTTCTCTTGAAGAAGGATTTGGGCTTCCAGCATTTGAAGCCGCGGCCTGCGGAACGCCGGTAGTCGCAAGTCAGGTGGGGCCAGTACAGGATTTGCTCGGCCCTGCGGCCTGGACTTTTCCACCACACGATGTCGCTGCCCTCAGCGCCGGTCTGCAAGCTCTTCTCAGAGATGCCCCGCGCCGCGAGGCGATGGGAGCGGAAGGGCTGCGTCGGGCGGCGACCTTCACATGGGACCGGGCGGCGATGCAGGTTCATGACGTGTTCCATCAGCTTGCGGCAGGTTGACTTAACGGCATTGCGCCTTAGGCTGCAGATCGTAATCAGAACAGGAGTAGGGTTTCTTCGGAAGAAAACAGCCAAGGGTAAAAAAGAGAGTGCAGACCAATGTGTCGTCCGCTCAAGTTTTTGCATCTCACGACTTTTTACCCGCCGTATAGTTTTGGCGGAGATGCTATATTTATTCACCGCTTGGCGCATGCACTTGGTGACGCGGGCCATCACGTCGATGTCGTTCATTGTCTCGACGCTTATCATTTGCTTCATCCCGCGGCGCCCGAGCTGGCGCCCACGGACCATCCGAATGTTGTCACGTATGGGCTCCGCAGCGGATATGGTTGGCTCTCACCCCTACTCACCCATCAAACTGGTCGGGCGCTTTTCAAACGCAGACGCATCCAAGCATTGTTCAGTACGAACAAGTATGACGTTGTCCACTATCACAACATTTCCTTGTTAGGTCCCGAAGTGTTGACCTTTACTTCTCCGGGCAGCCAAGCCGTCAAAATGTACACGACTCATGAACATTGGCTGGTTTGTCCAATGCATGTCCTCTGGAAGTTTAACAACCGGCCCTGTGAAAAACCGGAGTGTCTGCGATGTTCAATCATAGCGAAACGTCCACCGCAAATATGGCGACATACGGGTTTCCTTGATCAAGCCATTCTTCACATTGATCAATTCGTTTCCCCTAGTCGGTTTACTGTGCAGATGCACGCGGAGCGAGGTTTTCCCCGGCGAATAGAGCACCTTCCTTCTTTTATCGATCGAGTCGATCACGAGTGGCGACAGCCTGATCCTCGTCCGCAAGAGAAGCCGTATTTTTTGTTTGTGGGACGTCTTGAAGTCATCAAAGGTCTTCAGACTGTGATCGATCTGTGGGAACAGGTGACAGATTCCGATTTACTCATTGTTGGCGCTGGTGGTTACGAACAGCAGCTGCGTGCTCAGGCGGCCTCGAACCCTCGGATTAAATTCTTAGGCGCGCTCCCGCAAAGTAAACTTGGCCCCCTCTACTTTCACGCCCTTGCGTGCATCGTACCCTCGATCACCTACGAAACGTTTGGGTTGACCGTCATTGAGGCGTTTGCTCGAAAGACCCCCGTTATTGTCCGCGATTTAGGAGCCCTTCCTGAAGTCGTTCACGACAGCGGCGGTGGTTTCATCTATGGCGCTAATGACGAATTGCTGCGAACTCTACGGCGCATTGCTACAGAGCCCCAGCTTCGTAACGAACTTGGAGAAAAAGGGTATCAGGCTTTCGTACGCCGCTGGTCAAAAGAAGCGCATCTTACGCTCTACTTCGACCTGCTGCAGCAAGCTGCAATGCGCAAGTATGACACTATTCCCTGGGCGCAAGAGGAAGGGAACTCACGCGGTTCAGTAATCTGAGAAGATCAAGCCACATTTTTCATTCTTGACGGCGTTCACACATGACAGCAAATCACGTCCGTGTTTCTATTATCGTCCCAGTTTATAACGACCCGCAGAACCTGCGCGAGTGTCTGGCGGCGCTACAAGGAATGTCTGGGCCTGCAATGGAGATTGTGGTTGTTGATGACGCCTCTACCGATGATACCCGGACCGTCGCCGCCGAGATGGGGACGCCAACACTGCGACTAGAGCAGAATTCCGGACCTGCGGCGGCGCGGAACTATGGAGCACGGGGCGCGCGCGGAGAGATCCTTTTCTTCGTTGACGCTGATGTTTTCGGCGCCCCTGAAGCACGCACTCGGATTCTCGCTATCTTTGTTACTCAGCTAGATGTTGCTGCCATCTTTTGG
>CAZUFQ010000108.1:6631-12128 GCA_964618735.1 uncultured Enterobacteriaceae bacterium | reverse complement strand
TATTGATCACCACGCCGCCGCCGCCTTTGATCAGCTCCGGAATGCCGTGCCGACAACAGAGGAACGTGCCTAGCAAGTCGAGCGATTGGGTATGATTCCACACTGTAGCCATGTCCACATCGGTCACGCGCGTGTCTTCTACAATGGAGCCGCCCGCGCAGTTATAGAGCACATCGAGTTTCCCGTACCGTTCCACCGTTTGTTGAATCGCGCTTTTCACGCTGTCTTCCTTCGTCACATCGGTGGCGATGAACGTCGCGTCTCCCCCAGCGTCTCGCACCAATTTTTCCGCAGCCTGCCCGAGTTCAGATTTTATTTCAGCAATCACTACTTTCGCGCCTTCGCGAGTAAAAATTTGCGACGCGGCCCGAGCAATGCCGGAGCCGGCGCCAGTGATGAATACGACTTTTCCATCTAAGCGTCCCATCGCGTGGTCCTCCTTTGCGTTCTTTGCGTTTTTCCCGTAGCAGATCACTGGAAGAGGAGCAACCCTACGAGCGGATGACCCTCATTTGCCCGATAAGCCGGTGCGCGATAAAAAGAGACATTCTCCTTCGACATATGATAAGGAGGTTCAGTTGACGGTCTCCAGTTTCCGTCCCAAGGAAGTTGCGTCTTTGAGAAAACAGCCCCTATTGCTCACGGTCTTAGTCATCTCTTTTTTTTCGTCTTCGTGCGCAGCAAAGAACTCCTCAGCGACGCAACCGCTGGTGCGCAGCACGACATCCACTGAGCAGGCGACACAACTCTCTTCTCCTGTGAAAATTTACCCTAACGCAATGCTCTCGACTCAATTAGAGCAGGGAAGAGATATGTCACCACAACCACGAGAGTTGTTCCGTCAGGGATATCTCGCCTACCAGGCCAAGAAGCAAGATGAAGCACGGGCTTTTCTCCAACGCGCGCTCGAGAGTTATCCCGTGCTTGCCGATTATAGCCTCTATTACCTCGGCGCAATCAGTCGAGAAGAAGGGCAGCTCGCTGAAGCGCACGTGTACTTCCAACGGCTGCTGACCGAATATCCTGACAGCATCTGGTCTGCTCACAGTCAGTTAGCACTCGCCAAGTTCGCCTTGGCGGAGCAAGACTGGCTCTCGGCGATGCGGAGCACAGAACAACTACACAATAGCAAATCAATCTCCGCCTCCCTACGGCAAGAGGCGCTGCTCGTGCTCGCTCAGGCGCGCGAAGGACAAGGCGACGTCAGCGACGCCTACAACCTTTATCAAGAACTCCGACGCCTCTCCCCGCAGTCAAGCATCGGGAAAGCGGCAAAAGAACACGTTCAGCAGCTCCGGATGGCCGCCCCATCCCAATTTGGCTTGAACGACGAGCAGGACTATCTTCAGGAAATCCGACTCCTGCAAAAAGAAGGAGAAGACGCTGGTGGAGAGGAACTCGTGCGGCAGTTCAACTCGAAGTTCCCGGAGAGCGCGTTACGCTCAGAAGTATTGATGGTGTTGGCAGAGATGTACAAAAAGCAGGGGCGCATCAACGATGCGGCGGCAACCTGGCAGGAAATAGTCGACCGCTATCCGAGCGGCGCGCTTGCTCCAATCGCGCTGTCAAACTGGGCGACACTCTTATGGAATAAAGACCGCAACGAAGAGGCGCAAGCACTTTTTACTCGGCTTACACAGCAGTATCCACACCACGAAAAAGCAGCCGAGGCCTGGTACGCCATCGGACGCATCTGGCAAGAACGAAAAGATGAGGCGCGCGCCGCCGCCGCGTATGATCGCCTTGCTACGCTGTCGCCCGGCTCGCAACTCGCGCGAGAAGGCCGTTGGCGACAGGGCTGGATGGCCTATCAAAACACAGACTTCCCACGGGCGGCGCACCTCTTCTCCGCCCTAGCGCAATCGGCGTCTAACACCGCGGAAGGCGAGAGCGCATCGTATTGGCAAGCCCGAGCATACGAGCGGCTCGGCGCAGCCGCAAAAGCGGAAGGACAGTTTCATGAGTTGCTCCGCCGCTATCCCGACGGCTACTATGCCATGCTCGCCGAGAAGCGGCTCGACCTTACGCCATCGCCCCTCAAGCCCGGAGCTGAAGGCGCCAACACAGTCCCTCCTCTTCCTCCTCGGCTTGATGATCACTATCGTCGCAGCCAGGAATTATTGGCGTTGAAATTGCTTTTTCTTGCACAACGAGAGCTGGATATCGTGCGGGAGGGTCTGCCGCATGACGCCATGAGATCTTCGTTTCTCTTGGCTGAATATAACCGTATGGAAGGCTATGCCTCTGCACTGCGGTTTGCCCAACGTCTCTCCCAGGAGAACGGAGGTAACTGGCTCCGCTACCTATACCCCCAAGCCTATTGGCAAACAGTCAACACCCAGGCGCAGGCAAAGCAGCTTGATCCGTATCTCATTCTTGCGTTGATTCGTCAGGAGAGCTTGTTTAATCCTGAAGCGGTGTCGCCAGCCCAAGCCTATGGACTCATGCAGCTATTGCCGAAAACTGCGGCGCGTGTGACCAAGGAATCCATCGTTTCTCCTGGCGTGCTCATGGACCCGGAGTTTAACATCGACGCGGGAACGACGTATTTACGCCAGCTCTTCGATCTTTACAAAGGCAACACATCAATGGCGGTCGCAGCCTACAACGCTGGTGAGAAGGCTGTAGATAAATGGCGCAGTCGTTACGCGGATCTCGAACTTGACGAATTTGTTGAAAACATTAGCTATCGAGAGACCCGTAATTACGTAAAACTCGTGCTGCGCAACTATCGGATATACCGGCGGTTGTACCAATAGTGTCTCCACAAAACCCTAAGAACGGAAGTTATCTTCTGACATCCTCCTCGACTGCCAAAAAAATACCACCTGTCTCTTTCTCGTCATCATCACTGTAGGTAAAAGGACGACGGCATCATGCGGAGCGACGTTTTTTCAGTAAATTCGCACCTTTTCTCTTGGGAAGAGGACAGAGACTCTTTGGTACAGTGCTTGCTCTAAGAAAAGCCCTAGGTGGAGGCATTATGAAGCTTAAAAAAGAATGCACCCTGTTAGAGTTGGTTCAAACTGTAAGCAAGGCTGCTCTGACCGACGATGAAGTCACTACGCTCGTCGCCTACCTTATCAACAGTGGTCGAGTGCGCCTGTGTGGGACGTTTGCTGGAGCCAAGATCAGTCGCTATGCGTTACCCTCCTCGTTCCTTAAGGAGGGGCAGTTGTCATCTCCTCCGCTCTCGGATTCCCGACTCGCCGCATAAAAAGCCACGGGAAGCTTGGCAGAGTAAGAAAAAAGTCCGTTTTATAGAAAGTCTGTTCTAACGAACAATCAGTTCTACTGTTTAGTCCTTCTCTTGCAAATTGAGCTTCCGTAGTTCGGTTATATTCGTTCTCTTTGACACAAACATCGATATCCTCCCTCCAGTCTGCCGACGAACGAAGGCTCTTCGCTGCACCGCCTGAGTAGCCTCTCGCTTGCCCACACTCTTTTGATTATCTATCATCGTCATAAATACTTCGTGCAGGGAGGAACACTATGACTGAACGCGTTCGTGAAATCCTGAGCTGGTATGAAAGTGATAACCCTGGCACTCGAACAAATTTAGCGAGGTTATTGAATCATGGCCGCCTGGGAGGCCAAGGAAAGATGGTTATCCTTCCTGTCGACCAAGGGTTTGAACACGGTCCGGCTCGCAGTTTCGCTCCCAATCCGGCAGGGTACGATCCCGATTACCACTTCCAGTTAGCAATCGAAGCGGGCTGTAATGCCTATGCCGCCCCGCTCGGCTTCATTGAAGCTGGCGTTACCAATTTTCTGGGAGAAATTCCGCTCATCCTCAAGTTAAATAACCACGATGTGCTGCATGATGAAAAAGATCCGCTCTCTGCAGTGACTGCAAGTGTGGATGATGCGCTGCGCCTGGGCTGCGCTGCCGTGGGGTTTACTATCTACCCTGGTTCTACACAGGCACAGACGATGTACGCACAGGCGCGTGAGATTACCAAAGAGGCGAAGTCAAAGGGGTTGGCGATGGTGCTCTGGTCTTACCCTCGCGGATCGGATCTAAGCAAAGAAGGTGAAACTGCCGTCGACGTGGTGACGTATGCCGCACAAATCGCCGCCCAGCTCGGCGCGCATATCATCAAAGTGAAGCTGCCCAGCGCACACATTGAATTGAAAGAGGCGCAGAAAGTCTACCAAAAACACCACATTCCTATTGAAACGCTGGCGGATCGTGTTCGCCATGTGGTGCAGAGCGCATTTAACGGGAAACGGATTGTGATTTTCTCCGGCGGGGCCAGAAGTGAAGATGACGCCTTCTTCACTGAAGCACGTGCTATCCGTGACGGCGGAGGATTCGGCTCTATCATTGGTCGCAATTCGTTCCAGCGGCAGCAGGCGGAAGGTTTAGATTTCTTGCGTACGGTGATGGGCATCTACGCTGGGGAGATTAAGTAAACAGGCTATAAACGTTAGGCTGAAGGCTTCAGGAAAAACCTCTCTGATTTCGTACTGGTCTTTTACTGGAGCCTGAAGCCTACAACCTGAAGCCTCTTTTACGCCTACAGTCTATCTGGTATCTGCGTAGAACGCCTTCAACTGCCGGGGCGGCACGCCGAGAAAATAGGCGAGCCGCAGCATCCACATTAAGACAATCGTTCTCAAGACGCCGTCCCGTTGCCACCGTCGAGCAGAGGTAATAACCCGCTCACGGACACACGCGATTTTCCCCGCGCGCTTTAATTTCCGGCTGAAGGCGATGTCCTCCATCAGTTCCAGTTCAGGGAAGCCGCCCATGGCCATGAAGATCTCGCGCCGAACGAAGATAGCTTGATCTCCGGTCGCAATACGCGTCCAGCGCGAGCGATAATTCATCAGCGTCTCGATCATCCTGAATGGCCATCCCAGCGCATCGAGCTGGATATCGAAACGTCCGCCAACCACCCGCGGATCGTGAAGAACTTGCTGTAGCACGCGCAAAAAATTTTGCGGTAGAACTGTGTCGGCGTGTAAAAACAATAAAACTTCTCCCGAGGCCTGTTGCGCCCCGGCGTTCATCTGCCGCGCGCGGCCATGCAAGGCCGAGAGCAGGATATCAGCGACGGGGCGCACGAGGTCCAGCGTCCCGTCGCTACTGCCGCCATCAACGACGATCAACTCGCATTCGCCAGACTCACGCACGCAGCGCAGCGTCCTCACAATGTGTTCCGCTTCGTTGAGCGTTGGCGCCACCACAGATACTCGCATCACAGCCGCCCTACCTCTCCGTGCAAGTTTCCTCTTCCCCTCACCCTCCAACACGCAGAAAAGCCAGTGTTAATCCCTGCCGGAGTGTAGCTTCTTCTTGTGAAGAAAAGCCAGCGTATGTCACAATGAGTAATGTTCGGCGCCACGTTGCCTGGAGGTTAAAAGGACTCTTATGAGCGGCAAGCGGGCGCACCACAAAGGAGAGGGTTCCCATAGGAGGGCAGGCGCGAATAACGCACTCTTCGGCAGACTCGCTCAGAGCAGCAGGATAGTGAAGTTTGGCAAGAAGTTT
>CAZUFQ010000108.1:4840-6621 GCA_964618735.1 uncultured Enterobacteriaceae bacterium | reverse complement strand
TTCTCTACCCCGGTCTTCACTTCGTCCGCTGCGAAAGCAAGATTCCATTCAATCGTGTTTTCTCTCACGCGGCTCTCCACGTATAACGAAACACCGTCCAGAGAATTTTATACCCAGCCAGGATCGTTCCTTTCAAGGTGCCCGTCACTTTCGAGGCGCCGCCCGCGCGTTTCCGATAGCGAACAGGCACTTCGGCGATCCGCAATCCCTTCTGAATCGCTTTAATTTGCATCTCGACCGTCCAGCCGTAATTTTGATCAACCATGTCAAGCTGTAAAAGCGCAGGGAACCGAATCGCTCGCAATGGACCAAGATCACTATAGGAAAAACCATAAATCCAACGGATGAGCAAAGTCGCCAGCGCGTTGCCCAAGCGCGCCTGCGGCAATAAGGCCCCAGGTTCAGCGTTTCCTTTCGTGCGGGATCCAATAACCAGCTCGCACCCTCCATCGAGAATGGGTTGCACAAGAACAGAGATCTCCTCCGGATGATCGCTGTAATCGCCGTCGAGAAAGACAACGATATCAGGGGCTTTCTTTTGTAAGTAGGTTATTCCCGCCAAACATGCAGCGCCATACCCGCGACGAGGCTCACTCAACACCGTAGCGCCGCAGACGCGAGCAACCTCGATACTGTGATCCGTCGAGCCGTTATCAATCACCACAACTTCTTCGACTATTTCTCCAGGAATATCAGCTAACACTAATGGAAGCGTAGATTCTTCGTTCAGCACAGGAATGATAACCGCAATGCGAGGATGAAGGTTAGACATATCTCACGGCGTGACTCGGACAGTAATGATGACAGGAGCGCCATCTGGCGGCAGCATAGCGAGATTGGCCTCGAAACGCGAGGGAATTGTCACATAGTCATGGACACTGAGCGCACGGTTGCTCACCTTGCCGCTGGGGCAACTGTACAGACACAGTAGACAGCCTGGTCGAGGCGCAAATGGAACTTCATTAAACCAACGATCACGATTACCGCCGAAACGCCACTCCAACCTAGGAGTCGAGGATTGAGGATTGAAATTTGGGGAAGACCCAGGAGCAGGAGCAGTTTGCAAAGCTTGGTCAATGGAAAGACCAGCCGGGTTGTTCGCCCACGTGAGACGCACTTCGAGCCGGCTTCCCGTAACCTTTTCCTGTGGAGCCGGATTCTCCGGATCGCGCCGTTTGTTCCACGACGCCATAGTTAAGTTGTCACCTGGATGTGCGCCTAAAGAAACCAAGGCCTCGTGAAACGCGAGATCGTCGGCTGGCGTCTCAATCAAGGCATTCGCCGAAGTTCCACCTTTCCAGACAATGAGATGATAGCGCGCCTCTTCTCCTTGCGCAGCGTTGAAACGCTTGGGATAGATTACGCCAAAAACTTTAATCTCTTTGGCAGCCGCAATCGTTTCTAAGGGATGCTCGGCAGTGGGATTGGCAAGCACCACAGAACATAGGGAGAATACGCCGATCAGCACCGCAACAAATTTGCTCCACAGTCGAGGATCCATTTTCTGCACGTTCTTCTTTTGACGCCGTAACCTTTGGGTTGATTCGTGGTCGTCTACACGGTATATCTGCTCACAATTCGTGCGACAATGACTATAGAAACGTTACAGCAAGATGTGGAGTGACCTATATGTGAGCCCTCTCGGCTGCCGGTTCCCTCGCCCCTTGGGGGAGAGGGCCAGGGTGAGGGGATGTCTGCGGCGATCACCCTCTCCTGTATCCTCTCCCCTCAAGGGAGAGGAGAAAAAGGCCTCTCTCTGCATCCCTTATTTGGGTGTGTTT
>CAZUFQ010000108.1:0-4740 GCA_964618735.1 uncultured Enterobacteriaceae bacterium | reverse complement strand
CCTCAAGGGAGAGGAGAAAAAGGCCTCTCTCTGCATCCCTTATTTGGGTGTGTTTTCTCTATAGCTATGCGGAAAGACTCTACCAAACTGTCCTGCTCTTTCAATTCACCGAGCCCCACAGTAGGTTCCATTTTTTCCGCAAGGCCGCCTTTCCTCGACTTCTTCGCCGGCAGCGGACTCGTGACCGAAGCGGTCAAGCCGTATTTTACCCCTGTATGGGCGAATGACTTCTGCAGAAAAAAGGCTGCTGTCTATCGCGCAAATCATCCGCGAAAACATTTTCGCTTCTGCTCCATACACACCGTCAAAGGAACAGAGCTTCCTCGGGCGACGCTCTCGTGGGCGAGTTTTCCTTGTCAAGATCTTTCTCTTGCCGGCAATTTACAGGGCATCACGAGTACTCGTAGCGGACTCGTTTGGCAATGGCTGCGAGTGATGGATGAAATGAAGGTGCGTCCGTCTATCGTCGTGGCCGAAAACGTGACGGGGCTCATCTCCGCTCATGATGGCGCACACTACCGCCGTTTGCACGCGGCGCTGGTAGAACGGGGCTACAACGTTGGGGCGCTTTTCATTGACGCTAAACACTGGACGCCACAGTCGCGTCCACGCATTTTTGTCGTAGGAGTCGTGCAAAAAAGTATTGATCTCACCGGTTTTTGTACTGATGGTCCGGAGTGGGCGCAGCCTCGCGCCGTGCAGAACGTTGCACAAGATTTGTCGCACTGGGTCTGGTGGAGTTTACCGCAACCAAGCCCACGCTCCCTGACTCTGGCGTCTCTTGTCGATCACCAAGCGCCTTGTGATGACCCGCAGCGAACCGCCTATCACTTGAGTCTTATCCCTCCACTACACCGAAAGCGCCTCGATCACGCGGTCCGCAATGGCGCCATCGTCATTCCGGGATACAAACGCAGCCGCAAAGGCCGTCAAGTCCTCGAACTGCGCTTCGATGGCATGGCGGGTTGTTTACGCACGCCGGAAGGAGGGAGTAGCCGCCAATTGTTGATCCTCTTGCGCAACGGGGCCTTGGCCACGCGTCTTCTCACAGTGAAGGAAACTGCGCGTCTGATGGGCGCCCCTCCACGCTACAAAATTCCCGGGTCCTATAACGACGGTTATAAAGCGATGGGGGATGCCGTTTCGGTCCCTGCGGTTCGTTATCTCGCCCGGCATCTACTCTTTCCGCTCGCACAACGCTTGTGAAACGTTCACTACTTTTCCCTCAGACAGAAGATTCTCCCGAGCGGAGCACAGACATGTTCTCTCCAGCGCAGCGCAGCTGGATTATGAGCCAAGTGCACTCGCAGCACACCAAACCAGAACTGCTTGTTCGTTCTCTCGTCCATCGGTTGGGTTACCGTTTCCGGCTGCATCGGAAAGACCTGCCCGGTGCGCCAGACTTGGTTTTTCCTGCACGCCGCAAAGTGATCTTCGTGCATGGATGCTTCTGGCATGGACACCCCTGTCCTCGCGGCGCGCGGCTGCCGAAGGCCAACGCTGACTATTGGCGAGAGAAAATCGCACGCAACTGTACACGTGACCGGCAGCATCAACGCCGCCTGCGTCAGCTGGGATGGTCCATCCTCGTGTTATGGGAGTGTCAACTCCATAACCAGCAGCAAATCGCTGCGCGTCTTACACGCTTTCTTACAAAATGATTGTCAGCAATCCTTTCATTTCCTCTCGTCCCATTTTTGTCTTTTGCTTTTTACTTTTTCTCCATCCATGGACCTGGGCCACGCCAGAGATAAGGAAGGTCAATAATCTGTCCGGGAGTTTGTAGCTCAACTAGGGCTCGCAACATATCATGGAGCACCCAGCGCTGTTGCGCAACATTGAAGGGCTCGCCAAGCGGATGACCGTAGGGCCAGCGGACGAACAGCGCACGCGGCGGCCGGGTTTTTTCCGTCAATTCCCGCACAATGCTCAAGGCCACAGTGGTAATGCCTTGGTGTTCGATCGTACGCGCCGCCAGTCCCACGGACCGGTTACAGAGTCCTCACGCAGGGGTCAAAACAACGGCGTCCACTTGTTCTCGTTTGAGTCGTCGCGCAACTTCTGGCGCCGTATCGGTTAACAAGCGTGAAACAAGTCGTCCGTCAATGTGTCCCATGAAACTATAATGAAAAGGCGCAACGTCGCCGACGATTTGCTCCTGAGCAAACTCCCGCAGCCGATCAAGGGGTAGAACAATGTTGACATCTTTATCCGCATCGCGATGATCATAATAGTCGTGGGTAATACACAAGTCATCGCTGGCGCTGTCGTGCGGAATGATGCGAAAGGTTGGGTCGCCTTCTTTGTCTATCATGTCAAAAGGGGCGTCTTCTTTTCGATGCACCCCAGCCGTCGTCACTAGAGCAATGCGACAACGCGACAGCGGTTTCGTCAATGGAGTCCAAGGCGGAGGACCATACTCGTCGAGTTGTTGTTTCTTGAGCCAACGCGTAGTGAACGAAGGAAAGCGACTAAAAAGAAACGCGAGCAGTTGATTCTGTAAACGATGAAGATGCATACGCACCCCGTCCCTTGCGCCATTACCACCAGAGCAGGCCGTAGAATGGCAGATATTCGAGCCAGAGTACCCAGCGAAAAGTTTCCGCCGTGTGTTGGTATATGAAGTAGAACGAGAGATAGTACAGTCCCAGCAACCCGGAGAGGAGAATCCACGCCGACGAAGGAAATATGCACAGAAAAGGCGCCAACCAGATGAAATACCAGGGGTTCGCCACCGGGCTCAACAAAAATAGTGCGCCAAGCGTAACAAAGATTTTTCGTAAAAACGAGTGTTCATCATCGACGTCTGTCTTCCAAAGCAATCCCGCCACAAGTCCGCTTAACACTGTTGCAATTATGAGGGTCGTCAGCCAGCGCTTTTGCGCAACAGCGAGAAAGAAAGGGAACAAAAAACTATTGGTTTGCCATTGTTCGGCGAACACGGCAGCGCCTTGCCATAACCCTTGTCTCGCTTTGAGAAAAGGAGCGTACCCAGCAAAAGTAACAGCGGCAACGACGCCCAGGCCACAGCAGGCCCTCAGCCATCCGCTCATAGCTTTGGTTCTCCATACAAAGAACGGCAAAAACAGCAATGGATAGATTTTCCCTAGCGTCGCCAAAGCGAGATGAACATGCGCGAGGCCCCATTTCTTTTGCAGAAGGCAGAAGAGCGCCGCCAAAAAAAAGAACGTTGGAATGACATCATAATGCGCAGAGTTCAACGTCTCTTTCACGACCAAAGGAGACCAAGCATAAGGCAATACCCAGACAACGCTATGGCCTAGACGGCGGAGAAGACCGATCACTATGAGGCAAATACCAAGATCAAAACCAAAAAAAATAAGCCGCAATCCGAAGAGACTGCCGGGAGCAGCAAGTGCAGCAAGTCCAAATACGCCTTGCGCCAATGGCGGGTAAATGGTTGGGACCCAGGGATGATTAATACGAGCCAAAATACGCGCAAAGAGAGGATCAGATTCAACAATTTGGAAATAGGCGCGGATTCCTTCCTCATGAACAATGATAGTAGACGGAGCAGTACCGTAAGGATTTAGGCCACTTGCAATGACTTTTCCGTCCCATAGGTACCGATAGAAATCGCTTTCTTGAATTGGATTGGAGTACAGAAACAGTACACGAAACAGACAGGCGAACCCAAGGATTAAGATCAAATCTGAACGACGCCACGGAGCGGAAGGGAGCAAAGACAGAGCAAAAACGTACAGAACAAATGCACTTGCATATAACGCTAGGAAAGCAACAATCGGTCGCTGACTATGCCCTTGTCCATACACAAAGCTCCAGCTTATCCATGCCATCTCGGCATAGACCAACAGAAGAAAGCAACCAATGACAGTCAGGCGAACGCGCACGGAGGGAAGATACGTCATCCCTCCGCTTGTGAAAGGGGGGTAAAGGATAGCCAGTAAGAAAACTATCCATCCACCCCGTAAAATTGTAGCGTGGCCGGTTCCGATGTCATTTCGAATCCCCGACGAAGACGGCGTAGGGCCAAGCTGACGCTTGCTCGACAAACCTTGATGTGGTGAACATCACGGAGATAACGCGTGAGAAGCGCCGGGTTCCATTGATGCGCTTCATAACTGAATTCACTCGGTTCATGCGCCAGAACATTGGTAATCAGCGGATCGATGATAGGGGGAAACGTTCCCGGACGACCGCTGCGTTTTTCATCAGCCAGACGCGCCGGAATATCACGAGCGCCCCGTTGGCTTTTAAACCGCGTCGCCCAGTTATAGACAGTTTGACGACTCACGTGTAAACGCTCAGCTACCACTTGGGGGTTGTCTCCTTCATCAAGCCACAGAAGCGCCTGGGCGCGACGCACTTCATTCGTAAAAACAGTGGGAGCAATGAGCGATTCCAGCGCCGTTCGTTCCTGTGAACTAAGAGCTAAGAGCGACATAAGAATACCTCAGGAATTGAGAACCAGTCTCAGACGCGTTCAAGGCCAGTTCCGAACCAGTTAGACTGTGATGTGTTGACAACTTCATTGAGGACGCGCCCTCGACTTGCCCTGAACGCATCCTCAACTTGTCTTTAATTAGTAGAGCAGATACTGGAATTCGACCCAGAAATTGTCTTTGGTCTTGAATGTACCAGCGGCTCCACCGTAGGTCCCATCAATCCAGTTATACTTCACACTCACCCGGAACGGATCATAAAACGTCCAGTCCACCCCCGGTTGCAATAACCATGAGCCATTCCAATCAAACACAA
>CAZUFQ010000107.1:0-12172 GCA_964618735.1 uncultured Enterobacteriaceae bacterium | reverse complement strand
TAAACCCGCACATGGGCCGCACTCTCTGTTTGACTCGTCGATGATCCTGTTCAATGGATTAATAACAAATGACAAGTTTTGCTTTGTGCGGACCAGCCCGATAACGCTCCGCTGGGCACCTCGTCCCCGCCGTAACTCGCCGCAAGCTGCACTGGCGGAGAAAAGATACCTTCCAGAGACACCACAGTCTCGGGGAGGGGCGTATGAAGCGCCAGTGGCGAAGCCGCCGTCACTTTCAGGCAACCACAGAGGGAACACAACGCTGGGACCAGGCGTATCAACACCTGCTGGAGTGGGGGCAGTCGTCGGCTCCCAGCACCGACGTTCCGCTCCTCGCTCCGCCGCTCGCCTCTGAACAGGAGGAAGATCATGAGCACGGCCATCTATGTCCGCGTATCCACCGAGCGGCAGACCCAAGCCCAACCCATTGAGCAGCAAATCGAGCGTTTACGCAGCCATCGAGCGGCGCAGGGAGACGCGCTCCAGGCCGGGGACATTTTCCGGGACGAGAGCTAGAGTGGCGCAACCCTGAATCGGCCAGGCTTGGATCGCTTGCGGGATCAGGTCAAGGCGACGCGAATTCCCCGCGTCGGCATCGTGAGCCCCGATCGGCTGGCCCGCCATGCTGTCCAGCAGATGGTGCTGTTGGAGGAATTTGCCCAGGCCGGCTGTCAGGTAGAGTTTCTGGAGCGCCCCATGAGTGCAGATCCCCACGACCAACTCGTCTTACAGATTCGTGGCGCGGTGGCGGAATACGAGCGGACGCTTATCGCGGAACGGATGCGCCGCGGACGGCAGATGCGCCTTCGTGCAGGAACGCTGTTACCGTGGACCACGCCTCCGTATGGCTATCGTCTTCATCCTGACCACCCACGGGATCCCGCCGCGGTGCAACTGGAGCTTGCGGAGGGAGCTATTGTGCAGGAGATTTTTGCTCGTTATCTCACGGCGGGCGGCACCCTTCTTGGGGTGGTGAAGCATTTACTCCAGCTTGGCGTGCGTTCCCCACAGGGGAATGCCTGGTGGACCGCCGCGTCGCTGCGCGGCGTGCTCACCAATCCGGTCTCTACCGGGCACGTATATGTGGGGCGTCGTCGTGCCCGTCCTCCGCGCCGCCGGCGTTCGGCTACCCATGCCCTGGGCAAACCGGCCCGCGGCTACGACTTCACCTCCCCCGCCGACTGGACCCTCGTGGCCACGGTCCCAGCGATTATTAGTCAAGAGCTTTTTGAGCAGGTCCAGGCCAAGCTAGCGCTCAATAAAAAGCAGGCCGTCCGGAACAACAAGGCGCACCGCTATCTGCTGCGGGCGTTGGTGAGCTGTGGGCTGTGTCAATCGGCCTGTCTGTCTCGGACAACCCTCCAGGGCCATAGCTATTATATGTGTCGGTGCAGTGTCCAGCCGCTCTACTCCCAGCGCGATCAGCGCTGTCATGCGCGCTTTAGCCCGGCGCAGCAATTAGACACCCTGGTCTGGCGCGATCTCTGCGAGTTAATAACTCACCCTGAAAGCTTGCTTCTCGCCCCAGAACGGGCGCACGGAGGCGCGTGGCCACTGCTGTAAAGATCGAGGTGTGAGGTAACGGGGTGTTCTGACAAGAGAAAAAGACTCTGCTATAGCGCCCAGGAGTGGAGGAAGCGATGGAAGCAGAGTTTGCCGGTGAGGTGTTAAGCCGATTACCCCTGGCCGAAGCGGTTCTGAGTTTGTGGCGGTGGGTGGCCGATCCGCTGTTTTTGCTCTCGGTCTTTGCGCGCCATAGTGGGCAGGGGTACGAGAAAGAGATTCGTTTTGGGGTGTTGGTGCAGTTGATCGCGGATGCGTTATTGGAGCATCAGGGCAGTGGGCGCAAGAGTTTTGCGCGGGGGCGGGAACACGGGTTGCTCACGGCCAGTGTCCAAGCAGTGTATCAGAAGTTAGGCCGCCTCCCGTTGGGGTTGAGTGAAGCCTGGTTAGCCGAGAGCACGGCCCGGATGCGGCCGATCTATCCTGGTGCGGCCCGGCTGGCGCTGGCACCCGCCCTGGCAGGTTTGGAGGTGATTATCGTGGACGGCAAGGCGATTAAGCGGGTGGCCAAACGTCTCAAGCTATTGCAGGGGCGCAAAGGGGGCGTGTTAGGCGGCAAAGCGCTGGTGGCGTTGGAGTTGCGCAGTGGCTTGGTGGTAGCGATGGCGACCCACCCCGATGGCGAGACCAACGAAGCCAAGCTGGTGCCAGCCTTGTTACCCCAGGTACGCGAGCAAGTGGAAAGAAGGCGGCTATGGGTAGCAGATCGCCAATTTTGTGATCTCACGCAACCTGCCGCGTTTGCGGTGGGCGATGATCATTTCCTAGTGCGTTATCATCCCAAGACTCCTTTCTGTCCCGATCCCACACGGCCAGCCCAACGGGGCCAGGATCCTCAGGGGCGTGTCTGGGAACAAGACTGGGGGTGGTTAGGGAGTGAGAAGGCCAAGCAGCGACGCTACGTGCGGCGGCTGGCCCTGTACCGGCCCGGGGAAGAGACGGTTATGCTGCTCACCGATTTGCTCGACCCTACGCTGTGCCCTGCCCCCGATCTCCTCGACCTCTACTGTGCCCGCTGGAGTATCGAACGGGTGTTCCAACAGATCACCGAAGTCTTTCACCTCCAGACGCTCATTGGCACCACGCCGCAAGGCACGGTGTTTCAGTTTGCGTTTTGTGTGTTGCTCTACAATATGGTGCAAGTGGTGCGGGCGTATGTCGCCACCACGCAAGCGCGCCCGGTTCCCACGATTTCCACAGAATTGCTCTTCGACGATGTCCATCGCCAATTGGTGGCGTTCACCGAACTGGTCTCCCCCGAGCACGTCGAACCCTTATTCCCCGTGCTGCCGACAGAGGAAGACCTGTGCCTACGGTTAACGCGGCTCTTGGCTCCCGTGTGGACCACCCGCTGGCTCAAGGCCCCGCCCAAGAAGCGCAAAGTGCCGGCACCCCGGACGCCGATTCGGGGGAATCAGACATCGGTCTACCGCCTCGTGACAGCGTATCACAACCAAAGAGTGAAAGATTCTTCGCAATGACCTTTACAGCAGTGGCCTCGTGGCTGACCTTGCTGCGGATGCTGGGAAATGTCGCCATCGACGGGCTGGTGGGAGCCATCCCAATTCTGGGCGACGTCTTCGATATTGTCTGGCAAGCCAATGTCAGGAATCTGGCGCTCCTGCACGCCCAGCGGCAGGAGTTGGGACAACGGCCACGCTCCCAGCGGCAGGTGCTCTGGCTGATTGCTCTGGCGCTCGTGCTCACGTTTCTCGGCCTCGCCTTGCTCTCGTTTCTTGTCCTGCGGTTGCTCTACCGCATGTTGACAACGGTATAGACGTTAGCCGGTTCACTTTACCAGCCTCATCTTTTCTAAGCACTTAGAGGGTGTTTTAGAAGGTCTCGGTCGGTTGCGGTAGCATAGGGGGATGAGCGACCAACTCTACCCCAGCGACGTGACCGACCGAGAATGGAATCTTATCAAAGCGCTGATTCCTCCTGCCACTCCAGGAGGGCGGCCCCGAGCGACGGATATGCGGCTCGTGCTCAACGCCATTTTCTATCTCAATCGTACAGGCAGAGCCTGGCGCTATCTGCCGCGTGAGTACCCGCCGTGGGCGACCGTGTACGGGTATTTCCGCCGCTGGCAGCTCGGAGGGGTCTGGCACCGGATCAATGACCGGCTGCGCGCTCTCGTGCGGCAGCACGCCGGGCGCAAGTCCCAGCCGACCGCGGCGATCCTGGACTCGCAGAGCGTCAAGACCACGGAGCAAGGAGGAACGGCACGCGGCTATGAGGCAGGCAAGAAGGTGGGGGGGCGCAAGCGCCATGTACTCGTCGATGTGCTCGGGATGCTCCTCGTCGTGGTGGTTCATGCCGCCAGCGTCCAGGATCGGGAAGGAGCCAAGCAGGTGGTGGAGCAACTCGCGCATCGCTTCATGAAGTTGCGATTGATCTGGGCTGACGGGGGATACGCTGGGGCACTGGTCGCCTGGCTCGCTCGCTTCCGCCCGCGCAACCCCTTGCGCTTGGAGATCGTCAAACGCTCCGATAGTATCTGCGGGTTTGTCGTCCAGCCTCGGCGCTGGATTGTGGAACGAACCTTGGGCTGGCTCAACCGCTATCGGCGCTTAAGCAAGGACTACGAGACCTTGCCCGCCACCAGCGAGGCGATGATTTACCTCGCGATGATTCGCCTCATGCTAGCTCGACTCGCACGGGGCGCACTTTGAAAACACCCTCTTAGGCAAAAGTAATGCGGTATTTTGAACCGATCCCTTTGAGGACATCAAACAGAGAAGCTGTGAGGGCTTTGAAATTCTGATACGCATCCAAGGGTAACCATTCATATTTGATCTTGCGCCAGAGAATTTCGATGAGGTTGAGTTCAGGACAATACGGGGGGAGAAACTTCACGTGCAAGCCGCCCTTCTGCCAGCGCTCGAGTTCCTCCTCGAAGTCCTCGCTGGTATGGATCGGGGCATTGTCGACGACGACCACGGCAGGTTTTTGCTGTTGTTGGTGGAACAGGTCAAAGCAATGGATCACCGTAGGGGAATCGATCGAACCTTGAAACGTGAAGGCGTGGAACTGGTTGTGCAGATTGAAGAAGCCCAATACATTTTGGCGCGGGCCATGCGTCGAGGCTAGTTCCAGGCGCTGGCCCACCCGTTGCCAGGCATAGGGCACTGACGGCTGCAAGGTAAACCCTGCTTCATCGTAGTACCACAAATCAAAGGCGCTCATGCCTGCCCGGCTGCATGCCCGCAGGTGCGCCAGTTCCGCCTCGGCGGCCCGAAACTCCGCTTCATCCCGCCATGCCCGACTACTGCGCCGCATCCGCTTCCAGACGTAGCCCTCCGTGCTGAGCAGAGTGCGCAAGGTCTCCCCACTGAGGAGCTTCCCGACTTCGTCCGCAATGCGCTTCAAGCCCGTCTTAATGGTGCGGGGTTCTCGCACCGTAATTTTGAGCGCCTCTTGGCGCTCGGCTTCCGTGAGCTTTGGGGGACGACCGCTCCGCGGATCATCGTCCAGCCCGGCTACGTGCTCCGCTTCCCACCACTCCAACCACTGATTCACCCGATCGCGATCTACTTGATAGATGTCGGCAATCTGATCGAGCGAATACCGGCGCGCACTGAGCAACACCGCATGCGCGCGCATGCGGGTACGCTGCGGAGCCGTGGATTTCATAATCGCCTGCAGGTGCTCGTGTTGCTCCGCTGTGAGCGGTTTGACAAATTTCGTCGGAGTTTTCATAGCTGCTCTTATACCACAGAATTTATCCCTAGGTGCTTAGATAGCACTCTCAGGGAGTGAGTGTCGGCGTTCTTTTTTCGCTCTTCTCGCCAGCAGTCCATCGAGTGACCAGCGCCCGGGACACCCAGCCTTCGCCCAGCAGCCCGCAACCACTGCCTCCCCCGATATTTCTTGACACCCTCGTGTCATGGACCGAGCTCATCATCGCTGGCATAATAGCCATCGTCTTGTCGCGGCCGGTTCAAGTAGGGGGATCCTGCTCCATCGGGAAAGAAGTCAAGGCCGCCAAGCTGGCCAAAGGAGGAACTCGTGATGAAGAGTAAACGCATGCGGACGATGGCTATCGTGACTGCACTCGTCAGTGCCTTTGGCGCCAGCTTCCTGTTCGCCCAGGACAAGTACACCTTGAAGGTGCCGGGAGGGCTCGCGTTCTCTGAGTTCAGAGGCTACGAGGACTGGCAAGTTGTCTCCATCAGTCAGAACGGAGACCTGTTTGCGGTGATCCTCGCGAATCCCGTGATGATCGACGCGTATCGGGCCGGTGTGCCCGGCAACGGCCAGCCGTTCCCCGAGGGGGCCAAGATGGCGAAGATCCATTGGAGCCCAAAGAAGATGGAGGCGTTCCCCGCAGCGACGGTGCCGGGCACGCTGCATGACGTCGACTTCATGGTGAAGGACAGCCAGCGGTTCGCGGATAGCGGCGGGTGGGGATGGGCCGTGTTCAAGTATGAGGCCGCGTCCAGTACGTTCACGCCCGGCACCACGGCCGACGTGCCGCCGCAGGAGAACAACGCCAAGTGTGGCTTCACCTGCCACACGATCGTGAAGAATAGAGACTACGTCTTCACGGATTACGGGCGGCGCTGAACGGGTCATTCGCACCCTCGCTTCAGGTTCGGACAAGAAAGCAGGACTCACACGGGAGGATGTACACATGAAAGGCACCTATACAGCAGTGGAAGTCGCGACACCCGGCACGTTGCGAGTAACGGAACGCGCACTCTCTGAGCCTGGGGCAGGGCAAGTGCGGATTCGGGTGGAGGCATGTGGAATCTGTCACACCGATTCGTTCACGGTCACAGGCACGTATCCAGGGCTGACTCTGCCGCGCGTTCCTGGGCACGAGGTCGTGGGCCGTATTGAAGCCGTAGGCAGTGGCGTGTCGCGCTGGAACATCGGCCAACGCGTCGGCGTCGGGTTGATTGCCGGCGAAGATGGCGTCTGCGAACCGTGCCGGCGCGGCGACCCGGTGAATTGTCAGCACCCGGTCTTGTCGGGAGTCTCCGTGGATGGGGGCTACGCAGAAGTGATGATCGCGGAAGCGCGCGGCCTCGCCTCCATTCCCGATGAGCTGAGCTCCGCTGAGGCCGCCCCTCTCCTGTGCGCGGGGATCACGACCTACAACGCGCTTCGCAATGCGGGCTTGCGCGCTGGAGATCTCGTCGCTGTGCAGGGCATTGGCGGGCTCGGGCATCTTGGCGTCCAGTTCGCGCGGCACATGGGATTCCAGACCGTCGCCATCGGGCGCGGACGAGAGAAGGAACAGCTGGCGAAAGAGTTAGGCGCTCACCTCTATATCGATGCTGCCGTCGAGAATGCCGCCGCGGTGCTGCAGCGTATGGGCGGGGCCAGAGCAATTCTTGCCACGGGCACCAGCGGGGAGGCGATGGGGCAGCTGGTGACCGGTCTGTTCGTGCGCGGGAAACTCCTCGTGGTCGGTGCCCCAGAGGACTCGATCCCCATGAGTGCGCTCACACTCATCTTTGGCGGTCGCTCGATCTCTGGGAGCCTGACCGGCACCCCGACTGAGAGCGAGGACACCTTTGCCTTCAGCGTGCGAGAGCAGATCCGTCCGATGATCGAAACGGTGCCGCTCGAACAGGCGGCTGAGGCCTACACGCGCATGATGGAAGGGAAAGCGCGGTTTCGCATGGTGCTGGTCACCCAGGACGGAGGCGCTCAAAGCTCGCAGCATGCAGGATGAAAGGGGAAGCCAGGGTGAAGTCAACACGAGAGAAAAAGGAGAGCAAACATGAATGAACTGGTTCTCCCGTGCAGTGAGGTGGTTCCTGGCAAAAACACGTATTTTCATTATTCGT
This sequence comes from uncultured Enterobacteriaceae bacterium, assembly GCA_964618735.1. Lineage (GTDB taxonomy): Bacteria > Desulfobacterota > Binatia > Bin18 > Bin18 > SYOC01. Next base: position 4,811 of record CAZUFQ010000107.1, on the reverse strand, counting down.
TGTGAGCCCATGGTTCATGATCCACTGTCGCAACTCTTCCCTTACTGGATATTGCTCTATGCTGCCTCACTGATCGCGAGGTAGAGGAGAGGCAGCATGATCGACTTTAAGGGGGAGCCAGTTTGAAAGGTCACATAGCAGTGGCTGAACTGCTAAAGCAGAATGGAGGACACACGACCCATCATCGCTGAAAGCGATGATGCTATAGGCAGACGGTTGAGGCGAGCTGTTAATTTCCAAGAATTGTCTAAAAAGATGAGAGGTTTCCCGTCCGAAAAATCAAGGATTTCCGAACGCAAGAAAGTTAGAGCTTTCTGGCCTACGACACGCGCTAGAGACGGGCAAGTGGCGAGGGAATTTCGCGCTCTGAGCCTTCTACGAAATACACACGGATTGTTACTTCTGTCGAGAAAGGACAATTGCTGTCCGCGAATGGCTGTCGCGTCCTAACAATGACCCGATACACTCAGACAAAGAAAGCCAACAAGCGACAACAGCTTGTGACTCAAAAGGGACACCAGAATGGGTTAACCCCTCTAGGAGAAGGCAATCGCCAGGACTCCCTATGGGGAAAATAGGTGATTCAGACTCGCGGAATAGGTGATTCAGACTCGTGGGTCGAATCTAAAAAATATAATGTAATCAAATAGTTAACTGAAGAATCTGTTTCCTATCCCCTTAACCCTATATAAGAATAAGAAAACATATCTACTTTGTGGATAACATACCTTGAGCTGCTTCCCTTCCTCGCTGTTCCCTTTGGGAAGAGGGAAGAGGAGAAGGCTTAGAATCTATCCCAACCACTCGAAGACGTGGAAAGAACAAGGGCATTCAAAACGGTACGGAGCATTCGGGACGGTCAGAGAACGATAAGAAAGTCTGTTTGGTCTTTGGGAAGGGTGAGAGCGAGAAAACAAAAATCGGTGCTGTAGAAGTGTCTCATGCAAAGGAACCACCCCTCCCTTCTAAACTATCTCTCAAGTCTGCCGATATCCCTCCTTCGATAAGACCGTCGGCATTAAGGTATTAAAAGGAGTAGCCAATAGGCAAAGAATTGACCTTTAGCTTTAATGGTAAACGTGTTACGGCCCGCAGGGCTGAAATGAAGACAGGTGCTTCGTCCATAGGTGTATCCCTTGCCGAGTCTACCGATGAGCTCATGGTGTTTGAAGACGAAGACGGAAACTATTCTTTCGTGTCCATGCGTACGGAAGCCTTCGAGAAACTGGAGCTGCCACGCGACCTCCTGCCACTCCAAACGTTATACGCTATCGCCGAGTAAACCTTTTTCTCCCTACTCTCCCCTGTCTCACGACCTGCGATTGAATGCATTGCTATACAATACAAAACAGGATCGCGGCGTCCCCTACCGCGCAGGGTTTTACCTATGCTTCCCTAGGGAGGTTCCCTTTTGCTATATGCTCCGCTCGGTTGAGAACGTTCGTTTCCGTGGCAAAACTTTTGCTCATGTTACTACCCCAGCACGAAAACGCGTTGCAGGAAGCAAGGCCGAAAGGAGAATTATAATGGCCGGAAAGATGGATCAAGCCAAAGGTCGCGTCAAGGAAGCCGCCGGCGCATTGACCGGAAATCAGCGCCTCAAGCAGGAAGGCAAAATGGATCAGGCGGCGGGAAAGGTAAAATCCGCCGCTACGAAGGCCGTCGATGCCGTGAAGAATGCCTTTTCAGGGAAGAAGCACAAGTAATTCCTGTCCAGCGGTGCCGGCGTGACATCCGCATCGGCGGAGAAAGCGCGGGCAACCGCTGGGTACAATGCTTTTTCCCCTCTCTTACCATTCGCTGTGCTTGCGGCGCGGCACCGGCTGGGAAGCCGATGACCGCCGCCGGCGATACCCCGCCTGGCGCGCATCCGACGTAACGATCCGGCGCGAGGGTTTTGTTTTTAGTCCCCCCGGCTTCTCTCCGCGGAGAGAATGAATTCACCCTCTGTCGCACGTCACTTTCTGTCGTGGTTTTGTCAACGCGCGCCGTCGGTTTTTCCTACACTGCTGTCCTTTAGAACCCGAGCGAGGCAGCCTAAAGGGTGCCGCCGAGCCTAAAAAGGCATCTCATGTTTTTTTCTCGGCGCGTGTCTCCGAGGGTTCTTCTAGCATATTTTACCCTATACAATACGATACAATACGATTTCACATCGCGTCTATTCTCAGGAAGCCAAAATAAGCCAATAGGGCCGTTTCACCTGTACTCCCGGCACGATCCGAACCTGCTTGGCGTTGCGCGTATGGTGAGACGATCCGTAGCAACGACGGTTATCGGAACGAGCGACGACCTCGGGAGGTTTCCAATTGACGCAACCTCCAAGGCGTTTAGGATAGTATCCCTATGCCCCGTAGGGATACCTCCGAATTTCCGGTTCCTCCGGCCTTTCTCCGCAAGGCGGCGCGGATCGCCCGGGAAGAACACCTTACGCCTCTCCAGTTCCTCAATGATATGCTCAACCTGTACCAGCAACACCGCAAGCAGCGCAAACCTTTCGGCGAAGCGTGGGCAATGAGAGTCTTTCAGGAGGCGATGGAAGAAGAGCGGCTCCATCCTACGACGCCGGAGGAGATGCGGCGGGAAGATGAGGAACTGCGCCGCTATGGAATCGCCCAATCGAAAAAACTTGGCTTGAAGGCCAAAGATATCGACCGCTTGCTGGATCGCCATCCCAAGCCCCCGCGCAAGCGTGAAAGCCGTTCTTGATACGAACGTGCTGCTCTCGGCCTTTACCAAGCCGGGAGGACGGTGGCCTTATGGGTCGCCACCCTGAAGCGATTCAGGAGTAGAAGCGTCACGTCGGTACGGTCTTTTGCCATGCAACGAGTTATTAACTCACTGTATGACACCCTTAAAACCCGAAGCGGCAACAGCAAATAGTTCGCTTAATGTCCCAGAGGGCAGCGGAGTGAATGTTGGCCTTGCTTGCGACTGCAAGCGGAACCCGTTAGCATCGGGAGCAACCCGCGCGGAGCAGAGACTTCCCCTCCTTTGTCCCTGCTCCGCCGTATCTACGCGGCGAGTTTCCCCCTCGCCGCGTCTTTTCTCTGTAGTACTCCTCTTGCCAGGGAATTGTCAAAGGCCGTCATGCGTCTGATTCTGCCGATTAAACACTTCATATGGCGGGAGCTGTAAGAGAGAAAACGCAGTGAATTATTTATTCCTCCCTAAAAAATTTGCGCTCTGCTCGTTCTGCGGTACAGGCTGGGAAGCCGATGACCGCCGACGGGGTTGTAGCTGAAATAACCCCCTCTTGAATGACCCTTTGGATGGTCATCCTGCGCTTGCCGGTCGCTTGCGCGGCGTGTCCCAGGGGGTAACTCCCACTGTAGCGTATCGTACCCCATGAGGGGTTTGATACTGGGACGGTCACACCTCACGAAAGCAATGATAAATCGGGCCTATCTGTCCCGCCCTTGCTTGAGATCTTCGTGTGTGATGCGATACTGCCGCCTCGTGGGGGCATCTTTTCTCTCCTTAAAAACCCTGCCGTTCCCTTCTCTCCCCACATGACAACCCTATTTTTAGGAGAAAATTATGGATGAGTCTTCTCTGCTTCACATGTTAGACAGGCCTAACTTAGTTCAACGCTTGGTCGATCATTTAAACAATCACCCGGAGGATATTGTGGACGCCAAGCGCTTGCTTTGGCGTTTTCAAGTTTCACCGCACGAGTTTTACCTGGCGCTTATTTTGCTCGACCGGCAATCCGCGCCTCACTCGTCTTTCAGACATTAATGCCCTGTTCCTTGACGCCGGAATTTCTTCCTACAGAAACGGACACCTATCGTGCTTTCAGGAACCCCATAGGGAAAGCGCTTTACAGCCGGTTTCACCGGCCCTAAAAAGGCTTCACCCCGGGCGTGTGCAAGCAGGGACGCAACCGGGGTGTACCGGAAAAGTATAGTCCTGAGAGGCCTTTGGGGCAAGCGCTTTCCTTACGATCCTACCGTCATTACCATCTTGGAAGCGATCCTTTCAACCGACCGGCTTACTTCCTCTATGCGAGCAACCAACGGAAATAAGGAAGCGGCGCTCCACTTGTATGCGTGGAACATTACCGTTAGCGCCGCGTTCTATGGGCCCCTGCAAGGACTTGCAGGGGCGTTACGCAATGCCTTGCATCGGGAATTAACCCAGGCGTTTGGCGCTCCCTGGTATGACCGTTTAAACGCCACCCTTGCCCCCAAAGAACTCAACCGGATCGGCGAAGCGAAGGCAACGTTACTACGAAACCGGAAAATCGCCGATCCGCCGCATGTCGTCGCCGAGCTTCCTTTTGGCTTTTGGATCGCCTTGCTCGGGCCTGGCCAGCACGGTTCCTACCATAACCGCCTGTGGATCCCTACCCTCCACAAAGCGTTTCCCCATACAAAGCAGCCGCGCCGGGAAATCCACCGCCCCCTCGATCACCTCCGGTTGCTGCGCAATCGGATTGCCCATCATGAGCCTATTTTTCGTCGGCATTTGGCGGCGGATTACGAGACCATCCTGCGGGTTATCCAGTGGATCAGCCCGGAAGCCGCAACCTGGGTAGATCATCACGCTACGGTGCAGGATGTCCTTGCCGAGCGCCCGTAATCTCTTTTTTGCAGCGCCGCGCGGCGGCTTTCCGCTGCGTGGGGTTCCAATAGTAACGGAACAGAATCCAACGAACTTCAGAGACAGCACCGAGCCATTAGGCAAGACGTAACGGCCGGAGCTGACGAGTGCGCAGGTCGAGGTCGAACCGATATTTGCCGTACGGATTCAGATGGTCAAAGCGCCACGGCTGGAGATGGGCAATGGCTTCGTCCGGCACGGGGATGCCC
>CAZUFQ010000106.1:0-12195 GCA_964618735.1 uncultured Enterobacteriaceae bacterium | reverse complement strand
TGGATAAGAAAGCTTCTCTCTGGCTTCTCACCGGTCTCGACCGATCACAGTTTGTGCGAGCGACGGAAGAGCGCTCTCGTCTGGCGTCTATGCGCAGTCAAGCGCCTGGTCTCTTTACGTGGGGGATCGCGCCAGTCACGCTCTTCCTTTTCTGGCTTGAATATCTTCCCCGACATGATCCCTGGGGGACTCTGTTACACGCCATCTTGGTCGTCGTCTCAGTGGGGGAATTTATCTTGCTCTATGAGTTGGCCGCAACGCCGCTGCGAGGAAGAAAGGAAAGACTTCTGTTCCCATGGCAAAAAGCCCTGGGCAGCGCCGTGCTTAGTACCGGGATCTTAGCTCTTCTGTCAGTCGCAGCTATCTATGGCGTCCCCTCTCACTTTCTCAAGGAAACGGATAATCATCTCTATTATCCCTTAGCTATCGCTCATCTTGAAGAAGAGAATATTTCAACGAAACCTCAAAGCTGGGCAGTCCAATACGATAAAGAAGAAGACATGGCGAAGGCCATTGAGGCAGTGCAAGGAGCTCAACTCGAAGCTCGTAACTTGCGCGGCGCCAACGCCCGCCGGGCTTTTTTAGCAAAGGCGAATCTGCGGAGAGCCGATCTGCGGGACGCCGATCTGTTCATGGTTCAGCTCCAAGGCGCGAACATGTCCGAGGCTCAGCTTCAAAACGCCAACTTGGCTTGGGCCTGGCTTCAGAGAGTGGACTTATCTGGCGCCCATCTCGAGGGCGCGAATCTCCAGGGAGCCTTCCTCTATCAAAACGTAAAGCTGATGGATGCCCATCTCGAAGGCGCCAATCTGCAAGGGGCTCACCTCAAAGGGGCCAACCTGCGCGGGGCTCATCTCGAAGGCGCCAATCTGCAAGGAGCTCACCTTGAGGAGGCCAATCTCCAGAACGCCAATCTTGCAGGGGCCGACCTGTCCTGGGTCCAATTGCAAGGTGCACTCCTCTCGGAAGCTCATCTTGAGGGAGCCAACCTGCGTGGGACGAATCTTCAGGGCGTACTCGGGTCCGCGTCTCCGCTTCAGAAAACTGGCTCTTAAGAGCATGAGACAAAACCCTAAGCTGAGTCTGGCCACGTTGACAACGCCAGATCCGGATCGAAAGAAAAAAGACGATCCAAGAAAAGATAAAAAGAACAAAGCAATGCAGGAAGCGGTCAAAGAACGTGATCGTAATGGACGACCAGCGCGCCCCTCCTTCGCACAGTCAACCATGGTGGCTAGAGAAGGAGCAGGCGCTACGCATTCTCTTTTCCCATCCTTGCCTGCTCTTCATACGTGTCTTCTACTGTGGGTGTTTTCGCACCCGCAGTGTAGACGAAACTCCTACAAAGAAGTAGGAAGTTTACACTAAGGCGCAGGAAGTTTACACTGAGGCGCCTTAGAAGGGTGCACATCATTTAATGGCAACTTCTTGGAGAGAATACAGAAAACTTGCCGTTCACCCTTCGACAGGCTCAGGGCGAACGGGGGAGGCGTGCAGCTGGTGCGATATTGGCCGTTCGTGCTGAGCTGGTCGAAGCACGCGCCCAGCGAGCTACAGGCTTGCCAGAATTTGATATGCACCCACGAGCGGAGCGAGAGCGGGTGAGGAAATCGTTTTTGAGGTCAGCACAATTAAAATCCGCTTTAAGTCGCAAGGGTGCGGCCTGAGTCGCAGGGGGCTTCGACTTGCACTCTTCTGGTTGCATGGCGTATTTTTTGCGTATAGCCTTCAGAACTACTCGAAGGGCACCCGTGCATTTCTCTTTTGTAGTGATAATATGCGGCGTGCCGACCAACGGATTCATAGTTTGTGTTATCGACGTAGGAGTAGCCGTTCGTAAGCAATTTCTATTATAGAGAAATTGGATAATGGTGCAGAATGCTGTGGATTTTATCAAGTCTGCTCGTCGTAAGATGGAGTTCTTTACCGCAAAGGATGGGCAGCGCCACTTGGACCCGTCCATAAGGGATACTTCTATGAATAAATAACGTTGTATTCCCCTGCTGTGTGTGAGAGGAGAAAAGGATTATGCTTTTTTCTCCTCCCTTTTTCCCCCTCTTCTTCATAAACTCGTACTTTACCAACTTGAGCAGTTAAGGGGAGCGACAACCCCATGGTTCCTTTAGGGTCTGGAATTTCACGATATACCCTTGGCATCGAGCCTTGGAGGATAAGGGCCACAAAATTTCTTATACTGATCCTGCTGGGAGTGCTCGCGGTAGTAGGAATGCTATGGACGGCAGGTCCTGCGTTGGCGCAGCCCACCTTCATAGATCCGGGCTTCACGACCGAAACCGTTGCGAGTCTGCCTCCCTACTCGGCTATGGGCGTCGCCTTTGCGCCCGATGGCCGCCTCTTTGTGTGGCAGAAAGCGGGCCAAGTCCTCGTCATTAAGAACGGGCAGGCCGCAGCGACGCCCTTCGTGGATATCAGCGATCACGTCAATCAATACCTCGATCACGGGCTGTTAGGGCTCGCACTCGATCCGAACTTTGCCGTCAATGGCTACGTCTACTTAGCTTATGTCTACGAGGGCGGCGGCAACCCCAATGATCAAGGACCGAAAGTCTCCCGCCTCAGCCGCGTGCAAGCCGATCCCGTCAACTCGGATGTCGCCCTGAGCGGCGAAACCGTCATTGTCGACAATATTCCCTCCGAAGCAGGAGCCCATTCGATTGACTCTCTGCGCTTTGGCGCGGACGGCAAGCTGTTTGTGTCGATCGGGGATGGGGCGACGGATTTGACGGTAGATCCTTTAGCCTTGCGGGCGCAGGATCTCAATAGTTGGAATGGGAAGATTTTGCGGATCAATGCTGATGGAAGTGCACCGAGTGACAATCCCTTCTATGACTCGAGTGCGCCGGAAGCGGTCCAGTCGAAAGTGTGGGCGTATGGGTTGCGGAATCTCTTTCGGTTTGCATTGCATCCGAAGACGGGGGAGCTGTATGTGGGGGATGCGGGCTGGCGTACGTGGGAAGAGTTGAACCGGGGCCGGGGGATGAACTTTGGGTGGCCGTGTTATGAGGGCGAGGAGGCACAGGCGGAGTATCAGGTGTTTGCGGAGTGTCAGGGATTAGCACGGACGGCGACAACGGGGGGAGTGTATGTGTATGACCACAGCGTAGGAAGGGCGATCATCGCCGGGAGTTTTTACACGGGGGGGCGGTATCCGACGCCGTATCAAGGGAATCTGTTTGTGGCGGATTATAGCGCCGGCTGGATTCGACGCCTCGCCTTCGATGCTAACGGCAATCTTGTCAGCGTTAATCGTTTTGCAAACAACTTTAACGGTCTTATCGATATCGAATTGGGACCTGAAGGGCTTCTGTACTATGTCGCCTCCGCTTCCGGGGAAGTGGGGCGGATACGATATAGTGGGGAAGGGAATCTGCCGCTAGTGACCAAAGCGAGGGGGAAGCCGGGAGCAGGGTATGTGTCATTGAAGGCCAATTTGAGCATAGCGGCGACGGCAGAAGTAAGCGGATATGCAATGACGGTCCCCAACCCCAACACCCAAAGTGTCGCCCTGCCCAGCGGCGTTCTGCCTCCCGCAAATGGGAACACAGGGACCGGTCACTTTGACTTTGCCTTCGCAAACAGCACAGTTTTCAAGAAAAATGGCTGGGACTTTTTTGCCAGGACGGCTACCGGGGCTCCGCGCAACACCGAACAAACGGGTGCTTGGGCAGTGGATTATGATCAGAGCGCGCATCCGGGGACGCTGCGAGTGCCGCTGGACAGTGGAGAATTGTGGCAAGCCTCGAATAATTCGCAGAATACCTTCTTCCATGATCTGCCTACGAACTGGACCAGCGTGCGACTACGGATTGCCGCTTTTAACCCCGCGTCTAATTATCAACAAGTGGGATTATTGGCGTACCAGGACGACGACAACTATGTTGACTTGAATCGGTCGTATGTTGGAGGACAACAGATCGAGTTATTCTGGGAGATTAGGCAAACGCCTGCTTATGCGAATCGACTAGGATTGCTCAATAAGGGAAATTTGTTGTTACGATTAGATCGCGACGTCGCGACGAACACCTACACCGGATATTACTCAGTAGATAGCGGGTTGAGTTGGGTCTTGGTGGGAAGCACGGCAGCGGTGTTGAATGAAACTCGTGTGGGAGTGCAAACGGGATCGAACTTAGCGGGGACGTTGGCGGCGGATCTGGCGTGGGTGGAGATTGTAGCGGTTCCCGCGGCTCCGACTGTCGCTAGTGTGACGCCAGGCGCTGGAGTGCAAGGGCAGACGGTGGCAAGTGCGAGGATTAGCGGGAGCAACTTCCAGAGCGGGGCGACATGTAACTTCGGGGCTGGTGTGACTGTGAATAGTTGTACATTTGTATCAGCGACGCAGTTGACAGCGAGTGTGACAATAGCAACCAACACCACGATCGGTAGCCGGACGGTGACGGTGAAGAATCCGGATGGGCAGAGTGCTAGTTTGCGCAATGCCTTTAGTGTGACGCCGGCGACCATGCCGCCCCCGTCGGTGACGTCGGTCAGCCCTAGCACGGGGATGCAGAGCCAGGTGATGACGGGAGTCGTGATTACGGGAAGCAACTTCCAGGGTGGGGCGGTGTGTGATTTTGGAGGCGGGATCACGGTGACGAGTTGTACGCGGACGTCGCCTACGCAGCTGACGGCCAATCTCAGTGTAGCGATGACGGCGGTGGTGGGCGAACATACGGTGACAGTCCTCAACCCTGACATTCAAAGCGCCGCCTTGACCCATGGCTTTAGGGTCACTCCAGCGGTGTTGAGCCCGCCTTCCCTGACTGGAGTGAGTCCTAGCATCGGGACGCAGGGCCAGACATTGGCAAGCGTAGTGATCACGGGAAGTAACTTTCAAAGCGGAGCAACATGTAGTTTCGGTGATGGAATCACAGTGACGAATTGCACTTTTAACTCGTCGAATCAGTTGACAGCTAGCGTCGCCATTGCGGCCAACGCTACGGTGGGGATACGAGCCGTAACAGTGACGAACCCAGATGCGCAGAGAGGAGCGCTCGCTAGCGCCTTTAGTGTTGTTGGGTCCATATCCACCGCGCCGGTCGTGTCGCTACTCAGTCCTGATTCGAGTACTGAGGGGCAAAGTCTGACCGTGACCATTACCGGTAGTAACTTTGTTGCTGGAGCAACCTGCAGTTTTGGCGCAGGAATTGTGGTGAATAGTTGTCTCTTCAATTCTTCAACCCAATTGATCGCTAGCATCGCCGTTGCCGCCAATGCGGCGACAGCGCCTGTAGAAACTCGCACCGTAACGGTCACCAATCCCGACTCCCAAAGTGGGGCGTTCTCTAATGGCTTTACCATTATGAATACTGCAGCCCTGGTCGGGCATTTTGACTTTATCTATCCGGATCGGACATCGTTATTAGCAGATAACTGGGATTTTATCGCTACAACGGCCAGTGGAAACACTCGCAACACGGAGCAGATAGGAAGCTTGGCGATCAATTACTCTCAGACTACTCATCCAGGAACCATTCGGATTCCTCTCGGGGCCGGAGAGCTTTGGCAAACAAGCAATAATTCGCAGAACATGCTCTTTCGTAATTTACCGAGCGATTGGACAAGTATCCGGCTCAAGATCGCCTCCTTCGACCCAGTGAAGGACGATCAACAGGTAGGACTCATTGCCTACCAAGACGACGACACGTATGTCAGCGTCCGCCGAAGCTATCACAGGTCGGCAGGTGGGCCGAGTGTTGGCGGAATGTATGAAGTAAATGGTGTCGGGACGGTTATAGAACGACGTGGGCTCGCTAATACAGGGAATTTAATCCTAAGGCTAGATCGGAACTTAAGTACCAACGCATACACTCCGTTTTATTCAGTAGACAGCGGGACAACGTGGATTAGATTGATGGGAATTCCTATCGTTGCGTTAAATAACCCCCGCTTGGCAATCCAGGTGGGCGCGAACCTGGCGGCGGATGCCAAGAGCGCCGATCTGGCCTGGGTAGAAGTAATCCGTCCGAGTTGTTTACCCACCCCGACCATTAGCGGGGTGACGCCAGCTTCTTGTGAACAGGGCCGGCAGTGCTCCGTGATCATCACCGGCGCTAACTTGCAAAGTGGAGTGGGGTGCTCCTTCGGGCCAGCTATTACTGTCAATTCCTGCACCTTTACCTCCGCCACGCAACTGACTGCGGATCTTTCTGTGCTGCCTACCGCTCCGGTTGGGGCCCGGACAGTGACAATCATCAATCCGGATGCTCAAGAAGCAAACTTGGATGACGGGTTTCGAGTGATAACGGCGACTCCGGTAACACCAACAGTGAGTGGGCTGAGTCCAACGACGGCGAGTCGGGGACAGAACCTGTTGGTCACGATTCGCGGAACAAACTTCCAGTCTGGCGCAACTTGTGACTTCGGCGCAGGCGTGCTCGTGCAATCGTGCGCCTTCGTGTCGAGCACCCAGCTCTTGGCCAATCTCACCGTGACGGGCGCCGCCGCGCTTGGGGTGCGCACTGTCACCGTCGCCAATCCCGGCATTGTGGGCGGTAGTCTCGCCGCCGCCTTCACGGTGACTACCGGGAATTTGCCGCCTATCAACATCTTGACCGTGGCGGTATTAGTGAACTCCACCAATCCCACAGGTTACAACCCCGCGCTTGGATCACCCGGAGAGTTCCAACGCTATCCTCAACGTTACCTCGATCATCTGCAGGCGCCGTATGAGGTGATAGATACGGCGACGACGGCGCCGCCAGCGACCTTGGGGATGCGGCAGTTGATTATCGCGGGACATACGGGGTTGAATCTCTCGATGGCATGGCAGAGTGCGATTATGAGCGCAGTTGGTGGCGGGACAGGGTTTATAAATCTCGATGGAGCGACAACAGTAGGGACACAGACGCATATGCAGGCCCTGTTTGGCGCTACGGGCAGTACACAGGGCGCGCCAGCCACGACGCTAAGTGTGCCAGCGGCGGTGCTCCCTGGGGGAGAGACTCCGCATTTCATTGCGGCCTTGCAGCGGAAATTTCTGGGGGACCCGGCGGGAGATATTGTCTACGCCTTCCATGCAGACGCGGAGAAGGTAGTGCAGCCAGTGGCAGCGACAGTGCTCACGCCGAGCGTGGGGACGGTGATCGCCAAGCTGGGGAATGATCCGTTGATCGTGGCGCGCCAAACGGCGGGAGGTCGAGTGGTGCAAGTAGGGAGCTACTTGTATCTGAAGGCGGACCGGCTTGGGTTCGTGCAAGGAGTGGATGACTTGTTCTGGCGGAGTATGGTGTGGGCGGCGCGCAAGCCGTTTGTGTTGCGCGGCTATCCTCGCTACTGGGCTGTCCAGATGGATGACTCGATGCCAGGCTGGGAAACGCGGGTGAAGGATATGTACAACCCGGCGTTTACTGGGACAAAAAACTCCAGTGGTGTGGGCGGTCCCTGGAAAGTGACCGGGTATCTCTTCACCGAGAACTTTCCAGCAGGCGGCGCCGCCAGGGCAAGTGTGATTAACGATGTCAAGAACGGGAAGTTACAAGTGACGCCCCATTCGTTCACCAATATCGCCTATGGAGACATGTATTGGCATGCCGCCGTAGGGCAGAATCCCCACGCGTTGACAGATGAGGAATGGATCGACAATCTGGCGGAGATTCAAGCCTGGAAACAAGGGAATGGAGGGAATGATGCAATTCCTACCTTCTCGCGGTCCCTAGTGGCGCATTTCTGGGATTTGAGCAACAACACAGGGTACGACTTGTGGAACACCTTAGGGTTTCGCTATATCACATCGGTGCAGAAGCCAGGGTTCCAACGACCAGCGAATCCGCAGAAGGTTAATGTGTACAACGGGGCAGAGCGGCTGCATGGGGCAGACTTCTGGTCCTACGAACAGCCGCCGAAGTTGGATCCAAGTGAGAGCACCGCCCTCTTCTTCGCGGATGATTATCAAGTAGGGAGTCGGGCAGGGCTGCCCAGCCAACCTTTCTTCCTCTTCGCTACGCAATATATCGATCTCGCGAAGTATCCCCGCAATGACTTTGTGTGGCCGAGTGCGAAGTACAACATAAATCCAGCGATGAGTGCGGATCATCTCCAGCGGTACACGTGGCGGCACTGGTCGGGGATGAGTCCAGTGCAATTATTTACGCACGATATTGTGAATTATGAGTTAGCAACAGCAGCGGACCGGCAGGCAGTGATTCAGCAGGCCTCGGAGTGGTTGAACAGCAACGGAGCGCGCCATGTATTTATGGAGAATTTAGGAGATTACATATACGCGCGCACGAAGTCTGTGTTGGTAGATGCAGTGCAGACGACGGAGGGGTTGCAAGTGACACTAACAGGAAGTGCAGTGACGCCGGATGGAGCGCCGGTGGCGACGCAATTTCTCATGTTTGATCAGGATGCGGAAGGGGTAGTGGTGACCGTGCCCGGAATCGTGGATGGGACCACGGCTGCTGTCGCGCTGCCGCAACCGCTGATAAACGCGCTTGCAATTAAGTAGGGCGATCCGGGTAAGATTGCACGCCTGATGAGAGTGTTGGGCTTCGGTCAGAATCTGACTCTCCCGCGCTTAGGGTCACATCGGGCCAGACCGCTTCAGAGACAAGTGCAGCCCCTGGTTCCACGGAGCCAACTGAAAGGAGCCGATACACTTTGGGATCTTTGCTTGCCTCACTATCTCTTCTAAAAAATTTAGAGCAAGTTTACAACAATCTTAGATTTCCCTCTCGATGCTGCAGTGTTTACATTTTCCCGTGTTTGCAGTATGTGAGAGACGGAATATGGATAAAAAGAAAATCATTGTGGCCGTGCACGGCATCGGGGACCAATTCAAATATGAGACTATTCAGTCGGTCGCATACCGATTTTGCAGCTTTTACCACACGCCTACCGCCATCCCATTAGGAAGTTTCCATGCGAGAACTGTAGGGACACAAGGGGCCCTTTTATTAGAGCTGCCTCCAGGTCAGGTCCCAGCTAAAAACATCGGCTTCGCAGAAGTGTATTGGGCTGATATCCCTCGTGTTCCAGCCAAGGAAGGTTATACCCTGGAAGAGGCCAAGAAATGGACCAAAACTATAGTGGAGCGTCTTCGCGCACACTGTGAGAAAATCTCAAGGAATCTGACGGAAAAGGGCCTGACAGAAGACGATTATGACATGCTCAAAAGAGTGCTCGAAGAAATGATCGAGACCGTAGCCGTATTGGAGCGGCTGGTATTTCTTGCCGAGAAAGCAGGCCTCTTCAAATTCAATCTCAAAAAGTTACTCACGGACTACCTAGGCGATGTCCAAATCGTAACTGAGTTTGAAGATTTGCGTAACAAAATTTTGAAGCAGTTCTATAGCGTGATGGCCACGATCTACGGCTCTGACAAAGACGCGGAGCTTTACATCGTCGCGCATAGTGAAGGAACGGTTATCGCACTCCTGGGACTATTGGGGGCAATGTGCAAGCAGCCAGATCTTCAACCTCCGCCCACCGGCGTCGAACCACCTCACTTTGACTGGGTTAAGCAAGTACGCGGCTTCATGACGATCGGTTCCCCAATCGATAAACACATAATCCTTTGGCCGGACCTTTGGCGATACCTCAAATGTCCTGAGGAGAAGCCCGGCCTAACCGCTCCAATCCAATGGTGGAATTACTATGATTATGGTGATCCTATTGGATTCGATCTCAACACGACCCGCGAGTGGCTAGAAGACAATGGTTGGGGCGCCACGTTTGCATTTACTAAGGACCACGATATCGGTTTTAGCCGGTATTATTTCCCTGGGAAGGCCCATGTGGATTATTGGCAGGATGCGGATGTCTTTGACCACTTTATCAAAACGGTTGCAGACCCGCCTCCCTCGATAGAGAGGGCGACCAACTCTGAACAACCACCTCCCCCTGGCAGTAAACTATGGGCGCAAGTGACTAGCTACACACTACCCTACTGTCTCGCGGCAACCTTATTGTTTGTGGCGGTTTATATTTTGTACAAAGCCGTCGGCGCATTTGTCCACGTAGATAACGGCCCCGATGCCTGGACTATCTTCAGAGACGTATTGGGGATAACCAGTCTCCTCGGCGGTATGACCGTGACGGCGAGAATCCCTCGCCTGACGCGGTTATGGTTTTGGCGTCAGATTGGGTTTGGCTTGTTTGTCGTCTTGGCAATCGCGTTTTGTTACCTGGTTAGTGATGGAACCCGGCAGGTTTTAGGGCACTTAATTCAGACGCACCTCGGCATAGATCCAACACTGAGTATTCTTATCCTCGCTACTGTGCTTGTTGTTGCGATTTCCTTCGTCGGTGGGAAGTTCCCGTCCTGGGGACTGAAACCGTTGCTGATCCTCGGTGGCCTGACAGTCTTCTTTATCGTGGTGGATTACGTGATGACCAAAGCTGATAAGGGGCCAGTGTGGCCGGTGTTTCTCGCGGGTGCAGGATTTCTCTACCTATGGTGGCTTGCCGCGCTGATTTTCGATCTCGTCTTTGTATGGCACCGTTACATCCGCCACTCTGCGCTAGTAAATCGCTTGCGTAAGCTCGCATCGGCGACCTCTCAGTCAAAAGCAAAGAAAAGAGTCGCGGTATAGGGGAACTGTTCCGAGTGAAAAAAGGCTCAATCCAACCATGCGTGATTGGCGCACTTGTATGTCATCTTTAGCAAGGCGAAAAGTCTCAATCGGCAGATTCTGCAAAATATGTATCCTTCCTTTTCAACGTGAACCCAGGCGCAGGTAGGATGTAGGATCCAGAATGGTTCTGTTTGGGTGTTCTTCGGGTTGACCAAAACATCCTTGTTCCAAACTTACTACTGAAGTGTTGAGGATGTTCCAAATGATGTAACAAAGCTACAGCATGATAAGAGAGAATCCTACTTAGGAGACGCAGGAAATCGCCCCCAGTCCACGACTTTCGAGGGAGGACCCCATAGATTATTTATGAAAGAATATCCATACTATATGGTTTATGTATACTAACATAATACCGCGGTTGCAGCGTATAAGCCTCCGATTTTTTATTCCGCTCTTTACCGTCCTATCCAATCTGGTGCTGGTCTCAGAGACGCATTCTGAACAAAAGCGCGTCTTTATGGCGCCGGATGATCACACCGATTATTTCTGGTCCGCCACAGGTGATGAATATAGACAACATTTCCAGACGATGTTGGATTATTACATGGATCAAGCAGATATCTCACGTGCAGTTGATCCCCCCGAGAAACAAAGCCGATTTTCTGCGGATGGTAGTCTGTGGCTTTACGAATATGAAAAGAATAGGAGCCCCGGCGACTTTCAGCGGCTTATCGATAACATCAAATCGGGGCACATCAGCGCCCCGATGAACCCGCTGGTCATTACCTACGGCGGGGTCCCAGTAGAAGCGGTCATTCGCTCAATGTACTACAGCGGGCAACTGGAGCGTCGGTATGGGGCGCAATTCCCCTTGGCCATTGCCATGGAGAATGCCGGCATGTCCTATGGGCTGGGCTCCGTTTGGGCGGGCTCCGGGGCCAAATATTCCTGGAAGGGAGTCTGTAATTGCCCAAGCCGCGTGCCCGAACTGGATAATCGGGACCAAGAAATTTACAACTGGTTGGGGCCGGATGGGTCCACCATTCTTATGAAGTGGAACTCCCTGCATGACCCGGCTGATTTTACAAGTATTGGCGGGTATGCGGAGGCCCGTAAGCCCGGAGCAGCTTTGGATCTCGTGACGACCAACGCTGCTTCCAACGGTTTTGCTGCTCGGTATCCATACAATACGATAGGAGTCTTCGGGCAAGGATGGGATGATGTACTTACAACGAATCTCGATATTCAGAATACCTGTAAGACAAAATCGGATAACACGCGCAATTGCATTGTCTCAAACACGAATGACTTCTTTGACGAGTTTAGCGCGCTGTACGGAGATAAGATTCCAACTGTCTCCGCCGGTTTTGGTAATGAATGGGATCTTGCGCCTGCCTCTCTGTCCGAAGTATCGGCGCGGGTAAAGCGCTCGATCGAAAAACTACGCGCCGCGGAAGCGCTTGCCACGTTGGTCAGCTTGAAAGATCCTTCTTTTCTTAAGGGACGAGACATAGAGCGCGATAAGGCCTTCCTCAACTTGGGGCTCTATTTCGAACATGACTTTGAATATGGCGGCCCGAATGTAGCGGGTTCCGTCAGAATCGCTTGGCAGCGGCAAGTGGCTAGGCAAATTGAGAATTATGTGAATACGCTGATG
>CAZUFQ010000105.1:10370-12196 GCA_964618735.1 uncultured Enterobacteriaceae bacterium | reverse complement strand
CTCCGCTCGGATCTTGATCGGCTCCGTCAATAACGCCGCTGATTTGTCGCTTACCTTCAACCGGCGGACTGGAAATCTTCAAACAGATTGTGCATGGTTTGCCCAAGGACTTGGAGGCGGCCGTCTTCATCGTGTGGCATATCTCTCCGCACGCCCCTTCCTTGTTACCTAATATTCTCACCCGAGCAGGAGCGCTCCCTGCTCAGCATGCAGTGGACGGGGAGCCTATACAGCATGGCAGAATCTATACCGCCCCGCCGGATTATCATCTTATGCTGGAAGCGACGCACCTTCGGCTCACCCATAGTCCCAAGGAAAATCGGTTTCGCCCTGCCATTGATCCCCTGTTTCGCTCAGCCGCGTACGCCTTTGGCTCGCGCGTTATTGGGGTGATTCTCTCCGGGGCGCTCGACGATGGGACGGCGGGGTTATGGGCCGTCAAGGATCGAGGCGGCGTCGCCGTCGTCCAGCGTCCAGGAGACGCCCAACAATCGTCGATGCCGCTGAGCGCGCTCCAGCACGTGGAAATTGACCACTGTGTGCCGACTAATGAGATTGCTCCTCTCTTAGTGCAGTTGACCAATCAACCTCTTGAAGCAAAGGAGGAAGGTCCCATGGCCGAGGGGATCGAAATCGAGACAAAGATTGGGTTACAGCAGGAAGGGCTCGCAGCGGGAGTGCTTGAGCTCGGTTCACCTTCTATCTTTACGTGTCCGGAATGTCACGGTGCGCTGCTCCAAATTCGCAATGGCAATCTCGTGCGGTTTCGCTGTCATACCGGTCATGCCTTTTCTCCGCAGAGCTTAATCGCCGCCTTGACCGAAGCCACGGAAGACGCCTTATGGAATGTGTTGCGCGCCTTCGACGAGAGCGCCATGCTGCTCCAGCATTTAGCTCAGCATGCGGAGGAGACTCAGCAAACGGAATGGGGGGCTGCGCTGCGACAACAAGTATACGAGACGCGAGCACGCACGGACCTGGTAAGACAAGCGACATTGAGTCATCACGCGGTCAACGCCAAGAAAGTAGAAGAAGACGCCGAGCAATAAGGATGAGGCTCTGGCTTATGCTTCAGTCCCTCTCATCTGTTCTTGGGTCGTCAGGATCTCTTTGATGAGCTGCCCAATTTTCATATACAGGTCTAAATTGAACGATTTGACGACGTAGTGGTTGACGCCTAACGCTTCCATAGCCGCACGGTCGTATGGGGAGGAGGTAGTGGTGAGGGCAATGACCGGAATCTCGTGGAGGGCGTTACGCTACCGCAAGTGTTGCAGCACTTGGAAGCCATCGACTTTGGGCAAGTGCACATCCAACACAAGCAGGTCGGGATGAGGGGCGTCGCGGTAGGGGTCCTGTTGCAAGAAAAAATGAATCGCAGCTTCGCCATCAGGAAGATGGTATAAGTCATAGGAAACCTGAGCTTGTTGTAAGGCTTTCTGCAGGAGATACACATCAGCGGCATTGTCTTCGACCACGGCAATCCGCGCCGGCCGCTCTGTCGACTCTGTGCTCATGGCTTGACCTCCTTATCCAACGTGAAGAAAAAGGTCGATCCTTGCTCCGGTGCTGATTCAACCCAGATACGACCGCCATATCGCTCCACGATTTTCTGACAAATTGCGAGTCCGATGCCGGTGCCGTCATATTGTTCCCCGTGCAGCCGCTTAAAGATGCCAAAAATCTGTCGTTGATACTGCGGATCTATGCCAATGCCGTTATCCCGTACGGAAAACACTCCGACGCCATCTTGTTGAGTGGCGGAGACATGAATGGTCGGCGTCGGCGCTTCGTACTACTCGTGGTGCGCCTCCCGCATCGTCCAC
>CAZUFQ010000105.1:0-10360 GCA_964618735.1 uncultured Enterobacteriaceae bacterium | reverse complement strand
GTAAGATTTCCATGAAGTGTCCCTCATACGCGGGGATCACAGGTAAGGGATCCGCCGTGATGACGGCGCCCTTCTTCGTAATGGTCTCCTGCAAATTCTCTACGGCCTGCCGAAAGACGACATTACCGTCAATGAATGGGATTTCTCCTTGTATCTCCCCTGCTCGTACATAGGCCAACAGATCCTCAAGGAGCACGCGCATACGCTGGGCCGTTTGCAGACAGAAATCGAGATGCTGTCTCGCTTCGGCGTTTACTTGTCCCTGAAGGGTAGCGTCGAGGAGTTGGAGATAGAGGGAGATCTGTCGCATGGGCTCGCTCAAATCATGCGAGGCCGCGTAGGCAAATTGCTGCAGATTCTCGTTCATCCGGACTAAGGACTGATTGACGTCGCGAAGTGTTGCTTCGATGCGCTTGCGTTCGCTCAGATCGTGGAGAGTTAGCTGGAACAGGTCATCGCCTCCGACGGGGGAGACGGTACTAAGTACGTCGACGTCTACTTGCTGCCCTTCTTTCGTCTGAAGAGACAGATCCTCAAAGCGATGATATCCCATATTCGTCAGGGCCTGAAAGGTAGTTTCATTATCCGCTAGAGGGAAGAACCCCGGGACCTCCCACAAGGGTTTACCGATCACCTCGTCGCGGGTCCAGCCAAGCAAACTGACAAAACGGGGATTCACTTCGGAGATGCGCCCGGTGCTTGCCTCAACCAGCACCATCGCGTCCGAGGCGGTCGCAAACCCCTGTTCATAAAGCTGCCGATACTGCAGTTCGCGCTCCTTCACGAGAGTAATGTTCATGAAGATGATAACAGCTCCAGCGATGTGCTTGTCCTCTGTCTGAGCGGGCCGGATGGTCAGCATGTACCACTGCTGGTCCGGCCCCTGCAACTCACGCTCAATCGGTATGAGCGTTTCAATCACATGGGAAATGAGTTGCTCGAAATCCGCCACCTGCACGCGCAGGCGCAGGTCGGTGAGAGGCCGCCCTACGTCGAGGGGAAGCAGGTTCAATAGAGCGCCTGCGGCGGGGGTGAAGCGCCGAATCCGGAGCTCTCGATCCACTAGCAGAATAGGGATATCCATCACGGTGAGCAGGTTGGTGATATCGGCGCTCAATTGCGCGAGGGCGTTATTTCGGCTTTGTAACTCTTCATTCAGCGTGGTGAGTTCTTCATTACTCGATTGCAATTCTTCTTTGGCCGTCTCGAGTTCTTCATTGATACTTTGTAACTCCTCATTGGCGGAGAGCGCCTCTTCGTTAGCCGATTGCAGTTCTTCGTTTGCCGCCTCCCGCTCCTCGATCATGGCTTGCAGATACTCCCGCGTGGTGGCGAGCTCCTTATGCAAACGGGCGTTTTCCTCCACCACTATGCTGGACGAACGCGGCTTACGAGGACTTTGTCTCTTTTCCCGTTGGGGAAGAGAGGAGGCGGAGGGGTCTTCAAACAACACAAGAAAGTAGCGATCCCCCGATGGCGAGGAAAAGGGGAGCACCCGCAGCGTGAGCGAGATGGTGTCCCCATTCTGGACCACCTGCAAGCCGCTTTTGATCACGGGCTCACCGTCTCGCGTGGCCTCGGTGAGAGCGGTGCGCAGGTCCACCAGCAACCCTTCGCGCGCCATTTTGAGAATGTGAAAACTGGCCTTGCCGGGAGCGGGCGTTAAAAAAGCGCTGGTGTCGCCGCGAAAATGCAGGATCTCCAAGTCCCGATTGAGAATCACGCCAGGCGGAGCGTAGACGGAGAGGACCAGACGATCGGCCTGGCGTTGCGCATCAAGTCCTTCGATCCTCGCGGCGGACGGTTCTTGACTTGGTAACTGGCTGGTCGATGCAGAGGACGCACTATGGGAACCGAAGTTATAGTTTGGCGGGATGACAGAGGCCTCCTTGGTGTAGATCTTGGTCCTTGCGTCATGCACGGTAAAGTACGATCCAACCACGTTCGGGCTCTCTGAGACGCCCAGCAACAGAAATTTCGAGGGTTTTAGGGCATAGTGAAACAGATAGAGGAGACGCTTTTGTAACTCGGGCTCCATGTAGATCAACACATTGCGACAACTCACCAGATCGAGGTTCGAGAAGGGAGGATCTTGGGTAATATCCTGCCGGGCAAAAATACACACCTCGCGCAGGGACTTGCTGACCTGGTAGCTCTTTTCCATGGGAATAAAGAAGCGGCGCAGGCGCTCGGGCGAGATGTCCGCGGCGATGTTCTCGATATAAATGCCGAGGCGACATTTGGCGATGGCTTCCTCACTCACGTCGGTCCCAAAAATCTGAATGGGGAAATGAGCCCCTTGGGTGTCGAGAAACTCGCGCAGCGCGATGGCTATGGAGTAGGCTTCCTCCCCGGTGGCGCACCCTGGCACCCAGATGCGGATCGGCGTATCAATAGCGCGTCCTTGAATGAGTCGAGGAAAGACTGTCGCTTGCAGCGCGTCAAAGATCTCGTGATCACGAAAAAACGCGGTGACCCTGATTAAGACATCTCGGTACAGGGCCTGCACCTCGACCGGATCAGACTGCAGGTACGTTAAGTAGTTCGATAAGGTGTCGATACGGCGAAGCGCCATGCGGCGCAGAATTCGCCGTCTGAGACTGGTCTGCCGGTACTGGCGTAAATCTGTGCCACAGGCGGTTCTAATGAGATAGAGGATTTCCTCAAAGACGTTCGCTGGAGCAGTCAGAGGTTCTACGGAGGCAGAGCTCAGGGTGTGGAGGTACGGGTGGGAAGTAAGATTATTCAACGCCTTAGCGATCTCCGCAGGCGGGAGAATGAAGTCAACAGCGCCAGTGGAAATAGCGCTGCGCGGCATGCTCGGCTGTTGGGCCGACAATTCCTCTTGTGCAAACGTAATACCGCCTTCAGCCTTGATGGCTTCGATGCCCAGGGCCCCATCTGAACCGGTGCCCGAGAGGATAACAGCAATAGCATTCCCCACCTGATCAAGGGCCAGGCTCCGCAGAAAATTATCGATGGGAATGAAGGGCCGAGGAGTATCAGTACGCGACGTAAGATGAAAGACGCCCTGCGCGATCGTCAGATACGTATTGGGCGGCATAATAAAAACTTGGTTAGGAACGACTCTCATTCCTTCCACGATAGTGGTCACCGGTAAAGAGGTCACCCGAGAGAGCAAGGAAGTTAAGAGGCTCTCATGTCCGGGCGACAGATGTTGCACGAACACGATCGCCATTCCCAGATTAGGGGACAATGACTGGAGCAACTGCGTGAAGGCCTCTAACCCGCCGGCCGAGGCCCCTGCCCCAACAATCGGAAAAGGCAGGGCGTTGTGACGTTGGTGAGCCTCATCATCATCTGAAGTGTCACCAGGCAAAAGTGCAGGCGCACCGGACTCAGCCGTGAGCTCGGGATTATTCTGTGTTTCGTTACCATCGTCTGAAGTGTCATCAGGGGGAGGTGCAGGCACACCGAACTCAGCCGTGAACTCGGAATTATTCTGTGTTTCGCTAGCCAAAGGATTGGGATTGTTTTCTGTTTCGTCAGCCAGGGGCGTAGGACTCGAGCGGCGCGGGCGGCGAGGCTGATTTTCTCCAGAGTGCTTTTTGATAGCCATACATGTGTTCTCGCAAGGGAATAGCAATTACCTACAACTCTTGTGCCTACTCATCTCATTATGAAGTAGAAAAACATCTGAACGGCGCCATAGCTAGCCTTGGCGCGCTCGCTTAAGGCAGCTTCGCTTATGATGTCTCTATGCACGTCTTACCCCTCTTTCGACTTGCGCTAAGACATTGTCAACTCATTGCTGTTAAAGCACAAATCTTTCTGCAAACGGGGAAGGAGGAGTCGCGGAGAAGAGTTCCATGTGGGTGAGGTAGAACATCAAGCCTCATATCTGCCCCCTAGTGCATCTGCAGGCAACCTGTTGGGGAATCTCGTGCCCCTCGATGCGGCCAACGCAGAGGTAGGGGCTTGATTGATCAAGCCCTTGCGTGGGTCCGATGAATCGGACCCCTACCGTGGTATTCCCCAAGAGGTAGACTGAAACTGCACGAGCAACAATCTAGTGAGAGGTTTTAAACAGGATTCCCTTAAGGCGGCAATACCGCCTACCTTACGTCTACCGGAGCTGAGTGAGAATATTTCGCACATCAAGGGTGCGCACTACCCCCATAGCATACTCCCAGGCTCCCTCATGACAGAGCCCTCGCATGCCCGCCTCTTCATAACTCTCCTGCGCCGCCGCCAAACAGGCCGCGCGCACAGCTTCAGCAATTTGGAGAAGTTGGTCTTCGGCTTCTTGTGGCTGCATAGTGTTTCTCCTTCCGTCTTTAGAGAAGGAACTGAGGGATATCAGGGTAATTGACCTCGTCAGCTACCGTCGCTGCCAGCGAATCTCGACTCCCTCCTGTCCGCCAAGCGCCTTGCGCAACAAATTCACCAAGTGATCCGTTGCTCTTCCATCCGCCAAGAAGTCGATGGTCACAGCGGTGATGTAATAATCCTGATCCTCAGAGGATTCCTCCTCCAAGCCATCAATCAGCACCTGCAATTCGGCTTCAGTAATCGAACCAATCAACTCCTGTGTCGCGTTATTGTAGAGATCAATCATGGAACGAGAACCTCCAAGAGGAGAACTGCCACTGCGTCTACTGCCAACTTATTGATTGTATAACCCCTCTCCTCTTCATGGAAGCAACGGCTATTGCTAAGCGCCTCAAGCACAACTCTACCTTTCGTCGGTCTATTTGTTCTCCTCGCATGTTTGCCTAGGACCGCGAGAGTGCTACGCTCTCCTCGTAGACGTCCAACCTGACCGGGCAACTTCGTCCCATTCTCACAACGTCCGATAATCCCCTCTTCGGTCTCCTTTCACCTCTTCTAAGTCCTCGATTTTACTAAAGTCTCAACATAGGATGGACGGAGCTCAGAAAAGGCGCAGAATTCGCCTCTGTTAGCACCCCTGTTAGCATCGATTTTCGCAAAACGGACATACGGAGGGAGAAAACATTTGCCAAAGATTCGTGAAACCGTGGAACATGTCTGCTCTCCACCGCGGGAGCCGCGACTACAAGCCTGCATCTTATTCAGGATCGCCCGCCTCCGGTATAGACTCGCCGAATTTTGTTCTCTCGAGCCATTCTTCAAGCAAACGCTCTTCCTCGGCCTTGTACAACGGATAACGGGAAGAAAGGAACTTAGAATCGGGGCGGCGATCTACTAAACGTTTAGCCTCCTGTGAGATCCATCGACGCTGTTCATCTAGGAGCGAGGCGACAAATCGGATCTTTTCCGCTGCTTGCCGATCTCGCAATGCTTCTTCGGCCATGGCTTTCTCTTGCTGTGCACGTTCTCTGTTTAAACGCGCCTGACGCAAGCTCAGCGTTTCAAAACCTTCGTCATTTGGCCAAATTTCAGCCTGAGGCGAGGCAAGATAGTGAGCAAGCACTGAACGACGATTACGCACCCGTTGTTGGGGCGTTCCGTTCATTTCGTTGTACGTAATAATGTCGAGCTTCTCACGCGCCTGTATGTCGGAACCAGCTTTCTGGATGAGCCGCTCAATGGTCTCTTGAGAAAGCCATCCCCACCTCTGCCGATCAATCCAGTCCGGCCACACAAAAGATGCGTCAGAATTCTTAGTCGGATTCTCCTCTTGTGATCCAGTTGACGGTTTTGCCGTATTCGCATAGTTGCCTAGTACTGCCTGCATATACTCCAAGTCATGTGGGAGATGGTAAACGGTTCCATCGAGACTTCTGCGAGCTATACCAATCAATCCAAGCATGGCAAGTTTCGGAAGGACTTTCCGCCGAAGGTAGTCCGGGTCAACTGAGGCGACCGAGCTAATTTGTCCATACCCGACCGGCATTGTGTAGAAGTGATGCTCTAACGAACGGATGCTATTGAGATACTGCAAGACTTGGCGAGCTTTGACGCCAAGTTGTCCCCCAATTTGGGCGGCAGTGATTAAATCGGTCACTTGTGTTGCGGACGGTCGCTCTCCCTCTACGTTCTCTTGTTGAAGTTTCTCAGTCTCTCGGGATTCAACTCCCAGAAATTTGCTTTGCTCGGACGATTTCTTGGGATGGGAGCCTTGTAGTTTTGTCTGAATATCCCCAGAAGGAAGAATCCGAATATTGTTTTCATGAGACCCATGGGTGGGTCCGTTTGATAGACCCAGAGGTGGGTCTGGTAGACCCAGGTCCGGTGTGGGTAGACCCCCTATAGTAGTAGTAATATTAGTATCTACTACTACTCTGGTGGGTTTACCCACGCCAGGGGAGGGTTTACCCACGCCATATATGGGTCCGTCAGACCCACCCATGGGTGGGTTTTTATCGGCTTTTTCGAGGGAGGGTCTCGTAGACCCAGGAGTGGGTCTATTGGTGAGACTTTTGGAGGTTTTGTCGACATCAGGCTCTTCGGAAGACACAGCCGGAACGACATCAGTATTGGCCTCGGGTTTTAGGCCAAGCACCTCAAATGGTGAAAAGCGCCGCGTGCGGCGCTCGAAAACATCTTCAAGCTCTAAAAGGCGTGAAGACTTTCGCTCTTTATCCCGCTTCACCATGAACTTTCTCAGCTCCTTCCTCTTCCATTTCCACGCTCGGCCTCGGCTGAGGGTCGGATTCCAAAGATTCGCCTTGGACACCAATAGGTTCAAGCCTGAGTCGAATAAGAATTTCCCGCCCAAGCTCCATGAAATCGCGAGCTCCTGTGCTTTGTCGATCTACCTGAAAAACAGTTTTCTTTAGTGTCTCAGCTTCCTGAATTTTAGCCGCGCTCACGATGGTGGTGAGAAATACCTTGTCACGAAAGCGCCTCTCGATAGCAGCCTTCATGGCTTTACATACGTTTTTACGGCCGTCGTGCTTGGTAATCAGAACGCCGAGAATGTCGAGCTTAGGATTAACGTCAAGCGCGTCTCGAATCAATTCTTCCAGGTCTTCATAACCGTCCAAGGAATACTTGCTGCCAGACTCCATGGGGATAATGACGAAATCCGAGGCAACCAATGCATTGACAGTGAGTAATGAAAGGCTAGGGGGGCAGTCCAACAAGACGACTTGATCCTCCGCTAACGCCATGCGCGAGAGACGCTTTCGCAAGACTAAAGCTGGCATTGTCATGCTGATACGAAGGAGCTCACGCTCGACTTTTGTAAGTTGAACGTGGCCATATAGAAGTTGAACATTCTCTTCTATTGTTTCGTACCATGGAGCCACCGGATCAGATTTGTCTAACATAACAGTCGCAACCGTGGCTTTTACTTCATACGGATCCATTAATCCCAGGGTTCGTGAAGCATTGGCTTGAGGATCCAAATCAACAACAAGGACAGAGCATCCCAGCCTAGCAAGTGCTGCAGAGAGGTTTACCACAGTAGTTGTTTTGCCAACTCCGCCTTTCTGGTTCACAACGCTAATAAAGTGTGGCATTTTTTGCCTCATCTATGGGAATTACAGATCAAGAAAGTGTATCATTTATGTCAATTTTGTCTATGATCAGTGGGAATTCATGTACAATCAAGTACGCCGGTGAGTATCTTCGGTTTGCTCAATACTGACATACAGTTCGTGATCCACCATTTTTATGGCAGGTTCTGGACTGTTTGAGATCTCTTAATGGAAAGATTCTTGCCCTGCGTCAAAGGGCGAAAATATGGATGTTTGGATTGGGGGCAGGGTCAGCTTATTGTTAGAGATAGTGGCATGGCAGAAATGTGGGAGGTGCAAAAACCATACTACGCAAGCACCAGCTCCAATGCAGGAGAGAGGCAAGCTTAGTATGGCCAAATAGTTCTAGGCTCTAGCCGCGTAAGGGCCCTATCCCTAGAGAAGCTTGCTCATAGCACGGAGACATCAGAATGTGTGACAAAGCCCCCAAATGGCCAATATCGAGCCTAGAAACTTTTCTAAAGAAAAATCGAACAATCACCTAGACGCGAGAGCCGCCGATTCGTAAGCTAGACCAACCTTGGTTAAATTGCCATTCGGGTCGGCAAGTGCTCTAGTGTCGGTTGGATCTTTGGGGGGCGACAGAGAAAACCAGGCGTACCGTTCGACATACGGTAAGGTGCGCAACATCCTCACCGAGGCCGCGGCAAAGGCCGCTTGTTGATCTTCGGTCGGGAATTTTGCTCCGGGGCTATTATAATTGGCGAGAGCAAACTCGGTCAGCCAAATCGGCTTGTCCGGGTACTTCTCATGTACTGCCTCTAGATACGCCCGCAAGTCTTCTACGGCAGCTATAGGGTCGGCAAAGTTTTTTTCGTATTTATGTAAACAGATGAAGTCGACCCGGTAGCCGCGGGCTTTCGCACCGCTCATAAATTGATCGAGCCAACCTCCCCGTTTCTGGCCGTTGTCGGTGGGAGCGGGGCTGCCGAGTCGCATATTGGTGGCCATCAGCTGGGGCCATAAATCGAGTGCTTGTTGCGGAGTCATTTGCGCCTGTTTAGTAGAATCGGGTTCATTGAACCCGAGCAAGGTTGTTCCAAGACTCTTTGCCTTATCAATCTCAGCCATGCGATTGATCCCTGAGATCATAGGAACAAACTCCACACTAGGCGGCGCAGTGATGCCTTTCGTATCTGGACCCCAGGTGTAAAACCAAGATGCATTAATCTTAGCAAGCGCCGCAGAACCGTTACTAAAATTCCAGGAGCCTACCCCCTGTTGACGTGCGGAAGCCGCAGGATACACGACGTTGGTTGATAACATGCCCCATATAGCCATGCTTGCGAATGTCACGAGGAAAACTCTTGGCCAATCTATAAGAAACTTTCTTAGACCTCGATTTGAAGTCATAGTAATGCACCTCCTGTTGATTATTTCATTGGAGATTAGACGAGCGACGCGCGAATTTATTAGAAAACGTCAAACAGATAGCTCGCCCGAGCTTTTGTAACTGTTAGAGAATAGTCATACGGAGAATGGGGGCAAACATATAGCAAACATATAAAAGAGGAGCCGCCCCGGATTTGAGCAAGCGGAGCCCTGCCAACTATGCGCCCACTGCATGAGGTAGAGCGACATTGTCGTGCAGAGTTGGTCCGCTGCTTTTGGCTTGGCAATCATCGCGAACAGGTAGCGAGGACCTGCGCGAGGATGTGGTAGACTTCGCGGTTGACAATCAGGCTGATATGCCGACCTGTAACTTCCCGGTTTTCTCCCTCCGGATCCAGGCAGGCGCGCCAGTCAACCACTTCATCGTGTTTAGAGAAGATCGCAGTAAACCCTACCTCCTGCGACAGAGGAAAGGCTCCATCATGCAGGACGGCCTGCTCAGGAAGGATATATCCGAATACTCCCCATAGCGCCTGCAGGGCGCGAAAGGTCAGCTCTACTACGGGATGGGTTGCCTGTGCAGGGTTGTAGATAGGGGAACCCAGAGCAATGACATGACAGACTTTTTGCGGACAGTACGCGCCCAGGAAGCGACCCAGCAGCCCTCCCGAACTATGGCCCACAATGATGGCGGGGCGGCCGGTCTCCCTGACGATGTGATCCAGCCGCCATACGAGAAGCTGGGCGATTCGCTGAGGAGGACCAACGTTCCAGTCGATGCCGGAAAGGTATGGATAATAACCGAGACGGCTCAACCATCCTGCCATTACTCGCAAGGTCCAGTCTCCGACGAGAAATCCCGGAATGAGTAGCACAGGCTCCCCCGTTCCGCGCGGAGCCTGTGGGCTCTGGTAGACCGGGGCGTGTAGTAAAGCAAAGAATTGGGCAAGGTACTCGCAAGGCCAGGTCAAGAGTTGCCACAATGTCACTGCAGGCTTTGCCTCCTTCGTCTTTAAAGTTCTTGCCTCAAGTTGCTCAAAGGGTTCTCAATGTCTCGGGGTCAAGGTTATCCTGTTGCTACAGTACGATCGACACTCGAGTTGCCTTCCCCTCAGTAGCGCAAGCAAAAGCCGTATTAATCTCGTTGAAAGAAAAGGTATGGGAGATGATTTGCTCAAAGGGATAGGCATGACGGCGACGAACCAAAAAGTCGAGTGCGCGGGGCAGCACCCATGGCTCATAGGCGATGACGCCTTTCACTGTCTGCGCCATGCGTACGACCGTGCCTGGATTAAGACTCGAAGCCAGGCCCGGGATCACATTGCCAATCCAAAGATAGCGTCCCCCCGTCCGCAATAGACCTACTCCTTCTTCCACCGCCTCCGGCGCGCCGACGAATTCGGCGACGATATCCGCCCCTTGCCCTTGAGTGCTGTCGAGGATGATCATGCGGCGCTCTACTGCGCTCAAGTCTACGCTGCTGAGAGTAAGGTCCGCGCCAAAGCTTCTGGCCAACGCCAGCCGGTCGGGTCGGCGACCTATAACGATCACCTGACCCGCGCCCATCTCTTTCGCTAGTGCTGTAGCATAAAGCCCCAGGC
>CAZUFQ010000104.1:0-12229 GCA_964618735.1 uncultured Enterobacteriaceae bacterium | reverse complement strand
GGGCGTTCTTTTACACACCAAATTTTGGAGAAGGCTCAAGAAGCGCATGCGAAAGGTGCGGGCAAAAACCCAGCCCCTGAAGTCGCGTGTAGCGATAGAGCAAGGCTTCCCAGCGCGTGACTGTGCTGCTCATGAGTCCGCTGAAATTTGCGAACGGAACGCCTAACAATGTGGTCACAAACGTCTCTGGTCGGACCCCAGCCACCCAACAATCGCTGAACGCCTCACACTGGAACCCGCGAGACATGCCCGATATTAGCGAAGTAATACCGAAAAATTCTCCTGGACAAATTAAGCTGACTAAGACTTCCTCTCCTTCCACATTCGGCAAGGAGAGTTTCGCCACCCCCGAGATCAGTAGATAGAGCATATCTGACGGACCACCTTCGGAAAAAAGCCGGACATGACGATCGACATGGCGGAGCGTCATCTGAGCAATCAGTTTTTCGAGTTGTTCATCCGAGGCCCAAGACAGTGTCTTGAGGCGACGCAAAGTCGTGACATTCAAGAGAGGTTGGCGAGCCATAAAATGCAGGTACTCCATTCTGGCGAGCAAGGGCCTTCCAGGCCCAATCACTCATGGTACGGCATATTTGTCACCTGAGTGACAAATATGCAAGATTCCCCGTTGAAGGATCACAGCGGCTTAGGTTCTCTTGCTCGATAAGCGACGAAGATAGACCAATTCGGACTTTCGATGTAAAATCCCACGTCACATCGAGATTAGGAGGGAGGGACGATGATGCATCGGAAGTTCAGAAATCAAACGTTGCTGCTAGCAGCGTTGTTCAGCTGCACCTTAATGGCGGCCTGCGGCGAAAAGAAAGAGATGGGGCCGAAGGAGCTCCAAGCCATTCAAATGATTAAGGCGTATACGCCGGAAGGTACGATCTTCAGTGTTATCTCGAACATCGAGAAAATGGCTGAAGATAGTGGTCGGAAAGGAGATAAGTGGGAACTGGGCCCATGGGAAGCTGGCTTGCCATCGCAAAAAGATCGGATGATTGAAGCATTGAGCCAGTACTTTACCGTTTTCCGTCCAGCCGGAGATTACTGGGTGCGATTCACCTACAAAGATAAAGATGGCATGCACGAAGCCTTGTGGGACGCCAACATTTACTCAAAGAAGATCGTCGCTAAAAACGACGTCGCCCAGAAATTGAGCACTCCACCACAGCAATAACTTTCCAACCAGAACGGTGCTTGCAACGACAGCGAGGAAAGAGGGACACCTTGCTGTCGTTATCCTTTCACCACCATTAGGTTTTCACTTCGTTTGAGTTTGTCCATGAGTGCTATCGAGCCCCGCGTTTCGTCACGCCATTCGCTCATCGAAGCGGCCTCCGGCTCTTTACAGCGTATCAACCTGGCCATCAACACCACGCTGGATTTGCAGGAGGTGTTGCGCCGTATCGTGAGTGAGATCGTTGCGCTCTTCAACGCGTATAGCGCGTCCGTCATCTTCTACAACCTTCAAGAAGGTGAAGCGGAATTGACAACCACTTATGGGCAGGGAGCGACGCTGGGCAGCTTTCAGTATCCCTTAGAAGGATCACTGGCAGGTTGGGTGGCGAGGCAGAAACGTTCGTTGCGCGTGTCGCGGGTGACCCCAAAAGACTGGCCGGTTTCTTGGCAACTCGGTGAACGGTTAGGAGAACCGCCAGCCAATATCTCGGTCCTGATGGCCCCGCTCTGGGTGCAGGGAGCTGTGGTTGGTTGTCTGGAAACAGTGTGGAAACCTCATCACAACATCACTGACTATGAAGAGGCGCTTCTGGAAGCAGTCGCAGTCCAGGCCGCCATTGCTATTACCAATGCCCGGCTTTACCAGGAAAAAGAGCAAGCGTTGCAAGAAGCACAACGCCAAACCGAAGCGCTTCGCGTTAGCGAAGAACGCTACCGCGCGCTGGCCGAGAACACTTACGATTTGCTATGTGAAATCGATGGGGAAGGACGGTTCATTTATCTGAGCCCCAATTATCAAGAAGTGACAGGATTTGCTCCGGACGATTTGCTCAAGCATCAAGTGTTCGAGTTCATTCATCCAGATGATCTGCCCGCTGTCCTTGCCGTGTTTGGCGACCCTACAGCTCGAGTTGCTTTTCGCTCACGCTATAAAAGCGGCGAATGGCGCTGGTTGGAAAGCGCAGGCAAGTTGTTCTATACGAAGGAAGGAAACCCACGCGCCGTAATTGTCTCACGCGACATCACCGACCGCAAACGAATGGAAGACCGACTCAAAGAAGAAGTCGAGATCGCCACCGCTCTCGCCCATATTGGTCAAGAACTGATTGCTTCGTTAGACAAGCCGCTGATGCTTGACCGGCTGTGTCGTATGACGACCGAGCTGTTTAGTTGCGATTGTAGCTACACGCTGCTCTGGGATCCCCAAGAGAGCTGCTACATCCCAATCTCCCAATATGGTGAGCAGCCTGAGAAATGGGAAACCTTACGTCTTGTCAAAATGCCGCCGCTCCTTCTCCAATGGCTTCTGCAACGCTTGGAGAACGATGTCGTCGCTCAGATCAACATTGAGGAACGGCTCCACACCCCACTAGGCCGTTTGGCCGCCGAACACGGGTTCTCGGTCTTCCTATGTATCGCACTCCGGCACGGGGCCGAGTTGATTGGCTTCCAAGTCGCGGCATTACGCCCGCCACTCTCCTCTTTTTCAGAGCACCAAGGGCGTATCGCCCGAGGGCTTGCCCAAATCGCCTCGTTGGCGCTCGTGAACGTCAATCTCCTCGAAGATCTTACAAGAGCGAATCGACTCAAGGAAGATTTTGTTGGCGCCATGTCCCACGAACTCCGTACACCGTTGAACATCATTCTTGGATACAACCAGTTACTACGCGACGAAAATTTCGGGCCTTTGAACGCAGAACAACAGGAAATTCTCGGCCGGATCGAGAAGAACGCCAAGGAGCTTTTTGAGCTTATCAATGCGGTGCTGGACCTAAGCCGTCTGCAAAGTCGACGCCTGCCGCTCACTCTCAACGCCCTTAATCTGCTCGAGTTCGTGAGCGACCTGCAAACAGACTTTAGCCGTCTTGAGACGAATCCCAGGCTCCACATGGAATGGGTGCTCGCCCCTGATTTACCCGAATTACGAACAGACGCAACCAAATTAAAAATGGTGTTAAAGAATCTGCTCACGAACGCACTGAAATTCACGCCGAACGGATTCATTACGATCTCCGTCCATCCCCAAGGAAAGGGGGTCGAATTTAGCATCGCAGACACTGGCGTCGGGATTGCGAAGGAGGACCTCCAGCATATCTTTGAACCCTTCCGTCAAGGCGCCAACTCGACCGGTCAGCATCGAAGCGGCGTCGGGCTGGGGTTGTATATCGTTCGACAACTCCTTGACCTTTTGGGGGGCTCAATCTCTGTGGAAAGCGAAGAAGGCAAAGGGTCTCTCTTTCGGGTGTGGATGCCGCAGCAGGCAGAACCACGCGGCTAAATTATCCCTTCTTTTCTTAATTCTGTTAATATCTCCGCGTCGTATCCGAGCCGTCCATACACTTCGGCGTTGTGTTGCCCAAGCAGCGGCGCCCCCATACGCACCCGCGCCGGCGTCTTGGCGAATTTCGGGGCAACGCCATAGTGCGTCACTCGACCAGCGGTAGGATGCTCCACTTCACAGACGATCTCTCGTTCTCTGAAATGCGGCTCTTGGATGATATCTGCAAAATCAAGGATGGGTGAAACAGCAATGCTTGCGGCATTCAGGGCCGACACAACTTCTTGTCGTGGCCGTTGCCTGATCCATTCCGACACCAGCTGATCAACCAGTTCTTCATTCCTTTTCCGCGCAGCGACCGTCGCTGTGCGTGGATCGGCAGCAAACTCTTCTCGTCCACTTAATCGACAAAAAGTCGCCCATTGCCGATCGTGAGCCATCGCCAGCATCACATAGCCGCCATCTTGACACAGGTAACTATTGCAGGGCGCGGAGGCAGGGTGATGATTGCCATTGCGTCGCCATACTTCTCCGCAATTGGCGGCTTGCATCATTCCCCCCTCAGTCACGGATAAAGCACAATCGACCATCGCGACATCGACGTGCTGCCCTTCTCCGGTTCGTAACCGCCGCACCAACGCTGCTAGCGCAGCCTGAGCAGCTTTCACCCCGGTGAGAAAGTCAATGCTGGCGTGCCCTGTTTTTGTCGGGAGGCCGTCAGGCTGCCCGGTTATCGACATAATGCCGCCCATCGCTTGCGCATCGGTGTCATAGCCCACTTTATGTGACAACGGCCCCCATTGGCCGAGGCAGGAAATCGAGACATAGACGATATCCGGCTTGAGGGCGCGAATATCTTCGTATCCGATCTGCCATCGGTCCAACGCGCCGGGTCGAAAGTTTTGCAAGACAATATCAGCGCAGCAGGCGAGCTGGCGGAAGATCTCCTGTCCTCGCGGATGGTGGAAATTGAGCGTAATCGCTTTCTTATTGCGGTTAATGCTGAGGAACGGGGCGCTAGCGTCTTGAACCGGCGCCTCCGGCACGCGTGGACCCAATTGGCGGCACACGTCGCCGGTCTCGGGCAACTCACACTTAATCACCTCGGCCCCCATATCTGCCAACTCAGCGGCGGCGACTGGCCCCGCGTATGTCGTACACGCTTCCAGCACAACAACCCCGTCCAAGGGGCCGCTCGATGTAGGGTGCGCCTCTTTATAGAATTCGTCTTTAGTCATCGATCTTTCCCTCCGTACATCCGTTGCGTTGGCGGAACTGATCTGGTAGCTCTCTCGCGTAGACGCAAAAGTCTTTCAGCGCAAGGAGGCTCGTATGCATCAGACGCGAACATGGTTGCGAGTGAGTGTGGGAACTCTACTCGCGGCTACTCTTTCTCTCATCAATTCGACGGCAGCCCAGGCTGACGAAACGTGTCAGTCCCCTTATTTGCCCAAGGTCACCGGCCAAGAAGATTACGTCTATGTGTGGACCCTCGGCGTAGAAGGCGTAGGCGACGGTTCAGACAAACTCGTCACCATCGGCGCCAATCCACAGAACAAAGAGCAATACGGCAAGGTGGTCTCCAGCGCTTCGGTCGGGGGACGGCACGAAGCCCACCACGGCGGCTTCTCCGACGACCGGCGGCATTTGTGGCTTGGCGGTCTCGATGACAGTAAAATCTTTGTGTTCGATGTAGCCGCGAATCCGGCGAAGCCGAAGCTCGACAAAACGATCGACACCTTCGTGCAAGATTCCGGCGGCGTTGTAGGACCGCACACCTTCTATCCTCTGCCTGGACGCATGTTGATCACCGGGCTCTCCAATGACAAAGATCATGGCGGGAAGACCGGCATGGTCGAATACAGTAATGAAGGGAAATACATTCAGACTTTGTGGATGCCCGACAACGCGGAATACGGGTACGATGTCCGCGTGCAACCGCACCTCAACCGTATGCTTACTTCCTCATTTACCGGATGGAACAATTACATGATGGACTTCGGCCAAATGCTCGCGGATAAGGAAGCGATGAAGCGCTTCGGGCAGACGATGGTGCTCTGGGACTTCCATGCACGCAAGCCGCTCCAGACGTTTGCGACACCCGGCGCGCCGTTGGAAATTCGATGGGCGTTGCAACCCCGGCATTATTACGCCTTTACGGCAACTGCTTTAACTGCTCAACTTTGGCTAGTGAGTCAGCAAGCTGACGGCTCTTTTACCGCCAAGGCGGTCAGCGATATCGGGGACCCCAAGAAAGTGCCGCTGCCCGTGGATATGAGTCTCTCGTCGGACGACCAGACCTTGTTCATCAACACGTTCCTGGACGGTTCGTGCCGCGTCTACAACGTGAGTGATCCCACCAAGCCGAAACTCATTCACCAGCAAAAGATCGGCGCGCAAGTGAATATGGTGTCACAGACGTGGGACGGAAAACGCGTCTACTTTACCTCCTCTCTGCTCGCTAATTGGGATAAAAAGGGCGACGCCAACGAGCAGTTCTTGAAAGCGTACACCTGGGACGGCAAAGCTTTAAAAGCAGCATTTGCGGTGGACTTTACGAAAGAGGGCCTGGGCCGGCCGCACATCATGCACTTTGGTCAAGATCAGTTCTACAAGAACCAGATCTATACTGAACAAACGCCGGGAAACGCAGCACTCGTAGCAGGACGTTAAATCGAACTAGGCAATCGACGCCCTGGCGAGTCTCCCGAGCCCCCCGCCAGGGCTCAGACTAAACTCTACGAATGAATCGAACTGTTCGTCTCGTTTTTTATAGCAGCCTTGTCGTAACCCTACAGTGCCCTGTTGCTTGGTCTCATGTAGATTCCGAGGTCGCGACCGACGCCGCCCAGAACGCGCTCCAGCCAGAGTTTGTTCCTCCTCCGCCGGGCTCCTATACTCTCCCTCCGATCGCCACAGTCAGCGATCATCAGTTGGTCGATTCGACAGGGCAATCGGTTTCTCTTTTTGATCTGACAAAAGGCAAGATTGCCGTCCTCTCGTTTATGTACACAGCGTGTGCAGATATTGGCGGCTGTCCCCTCGCCGCCGCAGTGCTACAACAAATTGATCA
Organism: uncultured Enterobacteriaceae bacterium; assembly: GCA_964618735.1. GTDB lineage: Bacteria > Desulfobacterota > Binatia > Bin18 > Bin18 > SYOC01. The sequence continues at coordinate 5,693 of CAZUFQ010000104.1, read as the reverse complement.
ACAGCTGGAAAAGCGGCCAGAGCTAGCCAAGCAAGTCGCCTTGTTCTCGGTTAGCTTTGACGTAGAGCGCGACACGCCTGAGCGACTGGCGGAAATTCGTCAAGCACTGGCACCGCGCTCGACATGGCATTTCCTCACTGCCGCCAATCCCCAAGATTTGCAAGCGGTGCTGAACGATTTTCATCAACCCATCGCCAAACTCTGGAACAAAGATGGGAGCTGGAGCGGGCTGTTTCGGCACGTATTGAAAGTCTATCTCATCGATGCTCATCATCAGGTCAGAAACATTTACAGCACTGGTTTGTTCAGTGCACAGCTCGTTGTTAATGATGTAGAAACGGTGTTGATGGACGCCGACACTCAGGCCGTTACGGGCAAACAGCCATGAGCGTCGGCGTCCGTTCTCTTTATTTTACTCGTTCACTTTTTCTTGTGCTCAGCGTGATCGTTGCACCCCCGCCTTTTGCCTTTTCTCTTATGTCTTTTACCCTGCCTCTGCCACTCGGCCTTCCTTCCCCGCTTCCCGTGCCAGACTCGAATCCCCTCACTCCTGAAAAAATTGCCTTAGGTCGGAGACTCTTCTTCGATCGGCAGCTTTCCCCAAACGACACCATGTCCTGCTCCATGTGTCATGTCCCGACACAAGGATTCACCATCAATGAAACCCGTTTGGCGGTCGGCATCAACGGCCAGACCGGCAAGAGAAATCCTCCGACTCTTTACAATGTCGCGTATCAGCGCTTACTCTTCCACGATGGACGCGAGTTTACGCTCGAAGACCAGATTATTTCTCCTCTGACAAATCCGGTAGAAATGGGCAATCCTTCTATAGGCTACGTCGTAGACAAAGTAAAACGCATCCCTGGCTATGCTGAACAATTTCGCACTACGTTTGGCGAAGAGGTTTCTGTTGCGACTCTGGGAAAAGCGCTGGCAAGCTATGAGCGGACGTTGGTATCAGCGAACTCGCCTTTTGATCGCTGGTACTTTGCCGGCGAACAGGCCGCCATGAGCGCTGAGGCTAAAGTTGGCTTCACCATTTTCACCGGGAAAGGTCAATGTTCCACCTGCCACACCATTAGTAAAGCAGGAGCCTTGTTCACCAATCAGGGCTTTCATAATACCGGAGTCACTCAACTAAAACTGATTCCAGACAAGGACGTTGCTGTAGATTTGGGCGGCGGCCTCATAGTCCAGATGCCCCGTGCTCAGGTCGATGAAATTCTCACGCCGCCAAGCCAAGACCTCGGCAGATACGAAATCACGCATGATCCCACCGACCTAGGGCGCTACAAGACTCCTTCACTCAGGAATGTCGCACTGACTGCCCCATACATGCACAACGGCGCGTTGCTGACTTTGGTAGACGTGATCGACTACTACAATCGTGGCGGTACACAAACCTCAGTACAGGACCCGCGCATCTCCCCTCTTCACCTTCGTCAAGACGAAAAGGAGGCGCTGCTCGCGTTCCTTCGCAGCTTGACCGGAGACAACATAGATCTCCTGGCAAAAGAAGCTGCAGCGCAGTGAGGCGATCAAACAACGATCAGTTAAAAGGGCACTTCGAACCCTTCTCGTTCTTGACTCTTCTCTTCAATGAGAGCCCCTCGGGCGCCGGTATAAGAGCCGAGCTGGTAATAGAGATATCCTTTTACTTTTGCTCCAGGGGCGACAGATTGGTTCGTCAGCGCGTGCACGGGAAAGGGCGGATCTTTTTCGGGCAGCGGCTTCACACGATCTCCAGTAAGGCTGACCAACATAATTTTTTCGGGGTCGAGCTGATAAGAGCGTTTGGTAAGATTGGTAATCTCTACTTGGACAGCCAACATTGTCGCCACTTCGCTTCCCAGCATGGTTTTGCTGTCCATTTTGCTTAAGGGCCGCATGAGCACTTGCAATTGATCTTTAGCGGCCGGCTTGGCTGTAGCATTCACAACTCGACGTTGCGCCATATAGACCGCATAGAAACCGCGGCGGAAATCGGTGATGGCATTGAAGAAATCGGCTTTTTTCAATAAGGGGCTATCGGAAGTGGTATCCATAGTCACCATCCGCCCCTCGCAAAAAATCGTAATATAGACCCCGGGTTTATTCGTTTGGGCGCCTTTCACGACGCCAGGCTTGCCTTGCGCGGCAGGCGTAAACTCCGTTACTTTATAATCAAGGTGTTCAACCGCGAGGCGAGCAATCCGGTTCGCCTGCTCACAGGGGGGCACATCTGGCCGAGCCTCGACATCAACACTCCCGACGTGACACATAACCTTGACAGTCACAGATTCCTGCCCGCCCCAGGCAAACGGCCGCGTTCCTTTGAAGACGCCGGCAGCGTCAGGCGTGGCCGGCGTCTCAGTTGTTATCTGGTAGCCAAGACGTTCAAGCGACTGATGAGCAAGGCGATTTACTTCTGTACAGTCAAGATTCATCTCTGCAATTGCGTATTCGTCATCTGAGTTGACGGCGGCAGGCGTCGATGTAATCTGGGCCTGTCCCGGCGCAGTCAAAACCAAGAAAAAATTTAGTGCGAAAAGACTTCTCTGAAAAGTACAATGTTCCATGACGTCCCCTCCAAGCAGAACAAAACACCTGCAGGTTATAGCGCATAGCGTACCCCACCGAAAAAAGCAATGTGAATTCAATAGGCTGCCCTCTCCTTGCCCTTGAAGGTAGCTAAACGGGTCACCGTTGACGAAGGAATCGCCGTTTCGAGCTGAGTGCCGGCAGGATGACAAACCTTGACGCACCGGAACTAGCGCACGGCTCTGTGGAAAAGTTCGTACCCCGCCATGGTCTGACGGCACTGGAGCGGGCAGGAAGGAGATCTCCCGCGCTTTTGTACACTTGCAGATGCAATAGGGACAAAAGAGCTTGAACGAAATCTATTGCTAACAGCAATTATTTACCAGGTCTGTGATGCTTCTGATGAGGTCCTCAAGGGCCGCACGTATACCCGCATCCCTGCGTGCTACCCAGAACCCTAACACTACGAGCCCGAGGACAAGCGCATACTCAGTCAGCCCTTGCCCATTTTCTTCGCGTATCAATCCTTTGATAAGTACCATCTCCTGTTCCTCTAGAGAAGGATAAATCTCATCTCCTAAAAATCACGATATCAAAAAGGCAACCGCGAGTGCAAGAAACGACAAGAGATTTACCCGTTCCGCGGTAGACGCCTCTCATCGAGACTGTGTGCATCAGTTCTTTCCAGGTTATTGAAGAAACACGCGCAAAATGCCTACAAGCCCGAGAATAATAAAAGCCAGGAGAGCATATTCAAGCTGTCGACCAGCGTCTCGATTCATGCCAATCCTTCCTTGGATAAGAATAAAGAGAGTATGACACCCTTCACTCCTGTAGTAAACCTATGCCTTTATTCACTGCCTTCCAGCCTTCTTCGACGCTGAAATCAGCGATATTTCACGTCCTAGGGGAACATGCTTAAATACCGTGGGGAACATTATATGAGCCAACCATTTCCAACTGATCCATTCCTGCACGGCAATTATGCTCCTTGGCCAATGGAAGGAGAAATTCACGACTTGATCGTAGAGGGCGCCATTCCTCGGGAGTTACATGGCACGCTCTATCGCAACGGCCCCAATCCGCAATTTGCCCCGCGCGGAAAGTACCATTGGTTTGACGGCGACGGCATGATCCATGCCTTGACCCTAAGCGACGGCAAAGCGCATTACCATAACCGTTGGGTGCGTACGCAACGCTTCCAGTTAGAACGCGAGGCAGGTGAGTCGCTGTTCGGCGGATTGGCCGATTTCACGAACAACGATCCACGCGCTGAGGGTATTTTTCCCAACGCCGCAAACACGAACATTATCGTGCATGGCGGGAAACTGCTGGCGCTGTGGGAAGCTGGTCCACCTCATCAACTCGATCCACACACCCTAGCGACCCTAGGGCCTTACGATTTTGCTGGACAGCTGCTTGGTCCGATGACTGCACATCCCAAAATCGATCCCGAGACCGGGGAGTTATTATTCTTTGGCTACAGTCCCTTTCCGCCTTATCTGCGTTATTACGTCGCGTCGGCTGAGGGAAAACTCATTTGCAGCGAAGAGATCGATGTACCCGTACCAACGATGATGCACGATTTTATCACCACGAGTGAGAACGTCATTTTCATGGTCTTCCCGGCTACATTCCGTTTTGAGAATTTTGCTTCCGGCGCACCGATTCGCTGGGAGCCGCAGCTAGGAACGAAAATTGGCGTCATGCCGCGTAACGGCGGGAATGCCGATGTCCGGTGGTTCGAGACCGACCCTTGCTATGTGTTTCACCCTATGAATGCGTACACAGAAAACAATCGCATCATCGCTGATGTCTGCCGGTACGACCGCTTGCCGCTTTTTGACGGAGCGACAGCGGAGGATGGGCAACCGTTGGGGGCGCGACTGACGCGTTGGACATTGGATTTAGTCGGCGGGACAGTCAAAGAAGAACGACTCGACGAAAGCGTGTCAGAGTTTCCTCGGCTCGACGAACGGTTCGCAGGTCTTGCGTATCGGTACGGGTATACAGGCGGAAGCATGCACTCGACGAACGAGGGTGAATCTTTTGACGCACTGTTTCTGTACGACCGTCAAACTGGTAGACGACGAATACATGACCTCGGTCCTACCAGCTTCACCTCTGAACCAGTCTTTGTTCCTCGCTCTCCGCAGGCCCCGGAAGGCGAAGGATTTCTACTTGCTGTTGTCTATAGGAAAGAAGAGAATCGGAGCGACTTGCTCATTCTCGACGCAGAAAATATCGAGGACAAACCACTAGCAACCGTCAAGCTCCCGCACCGCGTACCGTACGGGTTTCACGGGAATTGGGGGCAAGGGATCGTGGAATAGACTGCGGCCAGGGTCAGATGGGCGCCTAGAATACTGGGGTAGTGGGAAAGAAATTGTTTCAAAGAAACAATCGCCTCCTTAAGTCGCCCAGCCAGGTAATAAGCAATGCCAACGCTGGCTAAGTGTAGGTCTACAATAAAGGACTTCAGGTGCAACCGCTTACTTTACCATATCAAGCTTGACAGTTGTCAATTGAGTCGATTAACGTTGCTGTGCCTTGATGACTTGACCAAAGGATTTTCAAGCGAAGAAAGCAACGTATGTCAGAAGCCGGACGGAATAAAGTCTTCACTAGCTAAAGCCATAAAGACAAAACGTGGCTGGGAAGACTGCAAACCATGCTCAAGCCACTGGTACGAAAAGACAGCATTGCGGTCTGGGACGACACAAAAATCAAGGCTGGCGCACAGTGGCGAGAAGAAATCCGTACGGCTCTTCAAACGGCTAAAGTGGCAGTCTTGCTGGTGAGCCCGGACTTCCTCGCCTCGGACTTTATTGCACAACACGAACTTCCTCCTCTGCTGAAAGCAGCCGGAAGCAATGGCCTGATAATTTTATGGGTGTGTGTCAGCGCGTGCCTTTACGAAGAAACGGAAATCAATGCCTACCAGGCAGCACATGACATCTCTCGACCCTTAGATAGTCTCAAAAAAGCTGAACAAAACGCCATACTTGTTCAAATCTGCCAGACGATCAAAGAAGCAGCAACAAACACGAAGCCAATCAACACTCTGCTACCTCAACCGTGGAACATCCCTCACGATCGCAATCCCTTCTTTACCGGACGTGAAGACGTGCTGAAAAAGCTGCACGAGGCGCTGCACGCGAACCACACCGCTG
>CAZUFQ010000103.1:0-12261 GCA_964618735.1 uncultured Enterobacteriaceae bacterium | reverse complement strand
CGCCTCGAGCTCGCGCGCGAGACGGCCCACGATCTCGTCCAGCTCGATCAGCGTCACTTTCTGGTGGGCAGCCATAGCCCCGCCGCTCTTTACCAAGTAGATATCGAAGCTGGTCAGGTGGAGTCGATCTTCCTTTTAGACGGGGAGCCAACTGAATCCGTCTATGGGATTGGCGTCGTCCCGCCAACTTTTCACGATCCCCCGGTTCGCCTCTAGTCTGCGAGCGAATCACCGCGTGACCATTGTCCTACCGATGTTTCACGGTAAAAGTATTTCCACTGTTAACGGAGATTTAACAATCTCGTTCCCAGGCTCTGCCTGGGAACGAGATTCTTAGGTACAGTAGACGACATGCCCAGGCAGAGCCTGGACATGAGGAAAAGATGTGGGATGCGGAGAGTGGTTTTTTTCTCCTCTCTCTTGAGGGGAGAGGATACAGGAGAGGATGAGTGCTGCAGACATTCCCTCACCCTAGCCCTCTCCCCCAAGGGGCGAGGGAACTGGAAGAAGGCTCACATCTGTGTCGCTCCATATCTTGCTGTAGCGTTTCTCTAGATAAAGGCATTCTCAGCGTGGAGTTCTCATGAGTAATCTGGTCTTTGTTAGCGGAGATTTCTGTTCCGGCAGCACTCTGCTCTTCACCCTCTTCCGAAAAACCGGTCAATACTACAGCCTCTACGAACCGCTGCATGAGTTGCTGCTCCAGTATTTATTCTGGCCGCTCGAACCCGATGATCATCATTTTTTTGTCGGGAATTATCACTCCGAATTCAAAGGCTTCAATAAGATCCCTACGCTCTTTAATCCCCGTTGGGGCAACTCTGGTCTGTATCTGCCGGCTGAAGAGGACGCAGATGATCTGTACCGATACCTGACGTATATCACCGGGACTGCCTTCGGTCGCAGCAAAAACGTGATGCTAAAGGAAAACCGTTTTACCTTCCGGCTGGGCTGGCTACGAGCAAAGTTCCCCCACGCGAAGATTGTCCACATCTATCGGAACACCGAAGCGCAGTGGAAATCAAACCTCAGGCGCGTGCGGGCGTGGCGCGGCGCGGAAGACGTTGGCCAAGAAAACGCAGGCTACAATGGGTTTAACGTGGCGACCTGGTGCGAGGACCTGAAAGCGCAGTTTCCGGAATTAGACGTGGCCAATTTCCAGACGGGTTATCAACGGTTTGCCAAACTCTGGGAGCTGAGTTTCATAGAAAATCAGCGGTATGCCGATATCTCGATTGATTATGACGAGCTGGTCCGGAATTTCGAGGCGACCTGCAAGCAACTATGGGACTGTATTGGCGCAAGAGGGATTGATACCGCTAGGTTAAAACAATTTGTCGTGCCATCCGAGTCGCAAAAACCCGCGTCCATTCGCGCATCCGGCGCGGCGCAGCGTGTCAAGCGGTTCATTTACCGTGCCGGCATGAAATACGCCCGAGTGCGGGTGCGAGTCGCTTTGCAGAGTAAAGCCTGAGGACGGAAGCAAGCGTATGAACACTCATAGTGATGCTGACACGTTTAAATACCAAGACGCTTCCAGCTACGACAGCGTCACAGAGGAATTCGATCGTTTCACGACGCTTCTCGCTGCTCTTTTTGCGACACGGATGATCACGCTGGCCGAGCTCAAACAGGGGAACCGGGTGCTTGATGTTGGCGCGGGAACCGGTGTGGTCGCTTTCCGAGCGGCAGAAGCGGTGGGAGCAACTGGTAGAATTGTTGGGATTGATCTTTCTACCGGCATGCTCACGATGGCGCGAGATAAAGCAGCGCAAGAGGGTTTCAGTGAGCGAGTCGATTTTCGGCGCATGGACGCCGAGGCTTTAGAGCTGCAGGAGCACTCATTTGACAGCGTCTTATCGTTATTTGCGCTTCTGCATTTTCCTCATCCCTTGCAGGCCCTCCAAGAAATGTTTCGCGTGCTTAAGCCTGGAGGAACGGTAGTGATTGCCGTGGGCAGTGGTCCACCCTGGCTTTCTGGCAGAGGCCTCTGGCATCGGGTCAAACGGGCGCGGGAGATCGTGTTGCAGTTACAGGGCAAGCGGCTCTTCGCTCCTCAGTTTCTTGATACCCTGGTGAAAAGGCGTCTTCCTGGGGGCGCTGAACCGGAAGAGTCCTCGTTAGCAAGGAAGCATCATACCCGCACTCACCATGTGCCGCGACTGATTGAGCAGGCGGGTTTTATTAATCTACGCTTTGATTGGACGGGGCATGCCGTGTATGCGGCAGCGCCGGAAGAATTTTGGAATCTCCAACGGACGTTCTCGAGCTTTTCGCGGAAACGTCTGTCTAACGCCCCACCAGAACAGGTGCACGAATTGCACCAGGAATTTCTGAGGACTTGCCAGACGGTCCAGGCTCGCGGCGGTAAGCTCGTCTATCCATTCGGCGCGTTTTATGTGGCTGCACGACGCCCATGAGTGGAAAAAGACCTCATCGAAAAGTGAGCGAGACGAAGACATAAGGAGATGCGTATGCTAACTGGGGAGATGCTCATGACAAAAGATACCAAGACCTTCGAGCAGATAGTTCTGACTCGAATCGTACGTCTGAACGCGACCATCCAGGGCATCGTCACGGGGCTCATCTTTGGACTCGGAATCTTCATTGCGACGAATTGGCTCGTCTTGAAGGGAGGAAACCGTGTTGGTCCGCATCTCGCGCTTTTGGGGCAATACTTCATCGGCTACCGGGTGACATTTGTAGGAAGTTTGATCGGCCTCGCTTATGGTTTTGTGACGGGATTTATCGGCGGCTATGTTATTGCCTGGATTTACAATTGGTTCGTCGATCTCAAGAGCGCAAGACGAGCGGCAAGAAAGTGACGTCCTCTCGTATGTGTCGAGTAACTCCTTCATATTGAATACCGTGTTTCGGATAGCGATTTTCGGATTGGGCGGCGTCGCCGAACAAATTCACCTCCCAGCCTGCGCCCTCTTACCGGACGTAACGGTTGTGGCTGCGTGCGAGCCCAACGCTGAACGAAGAGTGCGAGTCGGAGGGCAGTTTGGCGTTCGCGCCCTCTATGCGGACCCAGAGACGCTCCTGGATAAGGAAACGCCAGATGTCGTTATCATTGCGACGCCGCCAGCTACCCACCGGGAACTGTGCCTCCTCGCTCTGGCTCATCAGGCGCATGTGATTTGCGAGAAACCCTTCGTGCAGAACGTTGCTGAAGCCGACGAAGTGATCGCCGCCGCCGAGCAGCAACAGCGGTCTGTCGTCGTTAACAACCAGTATCGGTTCATGCCCATATATCGTCACACGCAGGAACGGCTCGCAAGCGGCGAGTTCGGTAAACCATTCCTCATTCAGTGTTGGAAGCAGATGTTGCATCCCCCGTCGGTGGAACAGAATTGGCGAGCGCATCTTTCTCAGTACACGCTCTATGAGTTCGGGACCCACCCGCTTGATCTCATCTGCTTCTTCTTCGACTCGTTGCCGGTTTCTATCTCCGCACACACTCCCAAGGCTCAGGAAAATTTTCCTACTGATGTTCTCGTTCAGGCTACATTGCGGTTCCCTGGCGAACGACTAGCGACACTTCTGTGTAATCGCGTCAGCCACGCCCTTGAGCGCTATCTCGAAATGCGAGTGGACTGTGAGAAGGCGTCGCTGCGGCTCTCTTTTGGCGGGGTCGCGCGAGCTTCGGTAGAATGGTCTCGAGTGCTTGGACGTCCGATTACGAAATTCGGCTTGGTAAAAGGCGGCGAGGTGCGCGTAGAAGCCGGGGGCCGTTCGCGAGTACTGGTGCGAGAGCGACATGAGGGGCGCGCCCGAGCGACCGCGCTCAACCTCCAGCAGTTGCTTGATCGCGTCAAAAATGGGGCCGCGTCCAACGAGCACGCTCGACATGCCCGTGAGTTAATACGGATTGTCAGCGCCGGCTATGAATCCGCCCGGACCGGTGAGACGGTCTGGCTGCAGAGGCCCGGACAATGACGACCCCAGCTCCGCAGATCTCCGTCGTAGTCGCCTCACAGAATGCGCGAGGAACTATTGTTGAGTGTCTGTCCGCTCTGCTGTCGCAGGCGCGAACCTTTAGCGTCGAACTCATCATTGTTGACAGCTCAAGCGATGAAACAACCGTTCTCATTCGCGAGCAGTTTCCGCATGTTGTACTTTTGGCGCTGCCTCCAGGCGCGCTCATCCCTGAACTGTGGAAAGTAGGGATTGAGCACAGCACGGCGACAATTGTCGCCATCACCACTGCTCATTTTATCCCAGCGCCAGACTGGCTCCAGCAAATTCTCAAAGCCCATGAGGCTGCGGCGCCGGCGATCGGCGGCGCGATCGAGAATGACGAAGCTGGTCGAGTTGTGGATTGGGCGGTCTATTTCTGCCGCTATAGCCCTTACATGCTTCCGTTTTCGGAAGGCGCAGCGTCGGAAATTGCTGGCGATAACGCCTCCTATAAGCGGGAGTCTCTCGATCGCTGCCGGCAAGCCTGGCGTACGGGCTTCTGGGAACCGGAGGTGCATGCGGAGATGAAAAAGGCGGGAGAACGGTTGCTGCTTGCGCCGTCTATCATCGTTCGTCATAAACACTCATTTGGCTGGTGGGGCTTCATGCAGCAACGATTTCAACACGGGATACAATTTGGCGGCGACCGTGCGGCGCGCTTTTCTGTCTCGCGGCGCGTGCTCTACAGTGTATTGTCCCCGGCTATCCCATTTATTTTTTTAATGCGGATCGTGCGGCAATTACTCGTAAAACAGCGGCACTGGGGAAAATTTGTACAGGCTCTGCCGATCCTGGTCCTTTTTCTTTCGGCTTGGACGCTAGGAGAATTGGTCGGCTATGTACGAGGGGCAACCAAATGACGAGCTTTTCTCCGCGCATATCAGTCATTGTTGCGTCGACTACCCCGCTTGCTGCAGTCCCGGACTGCATCGAGGCGCTCTTGCAGCAACAAGACGCTCGACCGATCGAGATTATTCTGGTGTACGCCGCGGAGAAGGATCTTCCGAAGACGATGAAGGTCTCTGCCGCCAATGTAGAATTTCTCCGTCTTCCGCAAGCCGCTTCGCTGCCCCAGCTTCTTGGGGCTGCTCTTGAACGCACTAGCGGTGAGATCATCGCCATTACGGATGCTACGTGTATGGTGGGTCCGCATTGGATTTCATCCATTCTCAAGGCGCACGCGGCCCCGCAACCAGTGATTGGCGGCGCTGTTGAACCAGACGGGCTCAACACTCTCGTCGACTGGGCAGGGTACTTCTGTGATTACGGACAGTTCATGTTTCCGCTAAGCTGGGGAACGATCCGCCACGTTCCTGGCATCAACATTTCGTTCAAACGGGAAGCTCTTGCGCGAGGCAAGGAATTTGTTGAAGGAGAATTTTGGAAAGCCTTCTGGTGCCAACATCTGCAAGCAACAGGCTCCCCTTTGTACATTGAGCCGTCCATACTCGTGTTCTATCGCAAAACGTTTTCCTTCTGGCCATTTCTTCGCTTGCGCTATCATCATGCACGGTGCTTTGCTGGAATGCGTCTTGGCCAACTCTCCTTTGCCAAGCGAGCGCTCTACATCCTTGGGTCGCCCTTGCTGCCGGCTCTGTTCTTCTTGCGTCTACTGCGGGGCTTGCTGCCGAAGCGGAACCGTCGTCGCCAGCTCATGTTTGCCTCTCCGGTTATTCTCCTTGCGCTGACAAGCTGGGCGCTGGGCGAGTTTTTAGGATATCTTCTAGGACCAGGAACAAGTTGTTGTTACGTGAAGTGACCCATGACACGCGCAGGACGCATTGCGATTTTGACTTACCACTCGCTTGATGACAGCGGCTCCGTGATATCGGTTGCACCTCGGGTCTTTGCCGAACATATGCGTATTCTCCATGAGTTGAACGTCAAGGTTATCTCTCTCAACGAAGTTCACAATCTCCAGGAGACAACAACGGCAGGTGAACACTGGGTGATACTAACCTTTGATGACGGCTTTCAGAATGTTTACAAACATGGGCTGCCGATTTTGCAGCGTTACGGTTTCCCCGCCACCGTTTTTTTGGTGACCGACTATTGCGGGAAACTGAACGCCTGGCCCAGCCAACCTGCTGCTATTGCTCACCAACCGTTACTCGGCTGGGCGGAAATCAAAGAGATGAACGCAGCGGGGCTCTCCTTTGGGAGCCACACGCGCACTCACCCAGATTTGCGGAGCGTGACGCCGGAGATAGCAAAAGACGAAATCGTCACTTCAAAGAAGGTCATTGAAGATGCGTTGGGCCAAACGGTCGACACATTTGCGTATCCTTACGGCGCTTACAACGACGCTGTTCTCCAGCTCGTGCAAACCCATTTCCCCCTTGCGTGTTCGACTCGCCTCGGCTTCGTTGGTCCTGCCATCCATCATACCGCCCTCGAACGGCTGGATATATATTATTTGCGCCGCCCGGCTCTTATCCGCCGTCTTTTTTCGTGGGAACTCAACGCCTATCTTCATTGTCGCCGCGCCGTACGCGACCTGCGTAAGCGAATGTCCTGAGACGAGGCTCCGCAGTGTTACAACCTGAGATCTCGATTATTATCCCCTCTGTCAACGGTTGGCAGGACTTGGAAGGATGCCTGCACGCAACCATGGCCCAGATCGGTGGTATTGCAACAGAGATTATTGTTCTTGACCGCGTAGGAGAGACGGTCCGCCAGCCGCTTCAGGAACAGTACCCGCAGGTCCGTTTGTTGGAAGCCCCTGCTGAGACCAGTATCCCAGCGCTGCGCGCTTTGGGGTTCCAGGCGGCGCAGGCAGAGATTGTTGGGGTTCTTGAAGATCACATCATTGTCCCGCGCGATTGGGTGCAATGTATGCTCGCCGTCCATCGGGATGGGGGGCAAGTCGTGGGAGGGGCAATAGACAACGCGGCGCGGGAGCGACTGATCGACTGGGCGGCGTTCCTCTGTGAATATCATCATTGTTTAGCGCCGATGGCCGGACCCGCCTCCTGGGTTCCTGGCAACAATGTAACCTATCGACGGAAGGTGTTGGAGCGCTTTCGTGACGTCATTCGTCGTGAACGATGGGAAGATCATCTCCACGAAGCGATGCGTCGCTCCGGGGTAAGGTTGGAGATGCGGCCAGACATCCGCGTAGGTCACAAGAAGCACTACACTGCAAGTGAATATGTTACTCAGCGCTATTTCTATGCCCGCTCCTACGCTGGCATGCGAGTCGAAGAAGCCGGATGGATGCGGAGGCTCGCCTACGGGCTTGCGGCTTCTGCATTGCCGCCGCTCCTGCTGTCCCGTATCGTAACGTGCGTGCTCAAAGCAGGCAGGCACAAACGAGAACTTGTCATGTCCCTACCGTTTCTCTGGCTTTTTGTTATGGCCTGGTCGTTTGGTGAAACCGTTGGGTACTGGTGCGGCGCTGGCGACGCCCTCAAGAAGGTCTGTTAAGAGCATCAGCCCCTGAGTAGATTTTTTTACGGAGGAAAAACGTGTCCTTGCGACGGGTCTTAATTACCGGAGGGGCCGGGTTCTTGGGGTCTCACTTGGCGGAACACTTTCAGAGGGCCGGCGTACGGGTGCGCTTGTTCGACGCGGCGGAACGCCCGAGTTGGACACACGAGGCTGATATTGACTATGTGCGTGGTGATGTCTGTGACCAGGCGGCAGTCGCGTCAGCCATCCACGGGATTGATGTGATCATCCATGCTGCGTTCGCCTCGCCGCACCAGTCCGCGGCAGACATTCATAGAATCAACGTCGACGGAACGCGGATTTTATGCGCGGAGGCTGTCGCAGCCGGCGGGCCGCGCTTTATTTTGATTTCATCAACTATCGTCTCTCGATCGCCTAAGGTTCATCCTTTTCTACGCAACGCTCCTCTCTCACGTTTCGACCTGTACCGTGCTTCCCGCGTCGAGGCTGAACGCGTGGTCTCAGAGTTTGGCAAGAAAGGTCTCTCGACCGCCATTGTCCGACCGAAGACATTTCTTGGTCCTGGTCGTGTCAGCGCCTTTGCTCTCCTCTTTGAACGTATCCGACGCGGCCAGTCTGCCCCAGTTCTGGGAAGCGGCCAAAACCGCTACCAGATGCTCGACATCCGCGATATGGCGGCAGGGATCAGTTTGCTCGCGGAGGTTCCTGCCAGCGGAGTTTTCTTTTTTGGCGCTCGCGACTTCTGCACAGTTCGTGAGGATCTGCAAACGCTTCTCAATCATGCCCAAACGGGATCACGTTTACAATTTATACCTGGGAGTCTGGCCCGCATGGCGTTGCGCGCCATGGAGTTTGGCGCCTTCATGCCATTATCCGAATGGCACTATATGAGCGCCCACGGCGTAGACTCGATGGTTGACATCTCGCGCGCTGAGCAAGAATTAGGATGGAAGCCAGAGAGAAGTAATGCGCAAGCGCTGATCGAAGCCTACGACTGGGGTCTCGCCAGCCTGGCGGCCACGGGCGCAGCGCGTACGACCCACCCTGTACCCCTTGCCCATCGGGGTCTAAACCGGCTCAGTAAGATTTTTTCACAAAGAGGATAACAGGATGAACGCTACGAACGAACAGCTTCTGGCTATGGAGATTGTCAGGGTCTGTAGTCGCATGTACCGGAAGGGCTTCATTGCCTCTTCGGAGGGTAATGTGAGCGCTGTCTTGGAGCCGAATCGTATTCTGGTGACGCCCAGCGGGGTACATAAAGGTTTTCTCAAACCCCACCAGCTTGCTGTTACCGACTTCGACGGTCATCAGATAAGCGGATCGTTTCCTCCTTCCTCAGAACTTCAGCTTCACTTGCTGGTGTACCGCGAACGACCAGACGCGAAGGCCATCGTCCATGCCCACCCCACAATGGCCATTGCGTGTTCACTTGCAGAAATCTCGCTTGCTGCTGACGTCCTACCCGAAGTGATCGTCGCCCTGGGGGCAATTCCCACTGCGCCCTACGCCACACCGGGCACAACTCAAGCGGCAGAGGTAGTGAAACCATTCCTCCGCCAGTTCGACGCCATTATTCTTGCTCGCCATGGTTCGGTCACCATCGACAAAAACTTACAGGGAGCGTACTCGAAGTTGGAAATGCTCGAGCATGCGGCCCGTATTCTCTCCCTCGCTCGGATTCTTGGTTCGGTCTCGCCTCTGCCCAAAGAAGAAGTAGCGCTGCTCCTAGCGATGGGAGGCCGCCGCTCGCTTGAGCAGGATCCCCTTTATGGAGAAGTAACTGGGAGACGACGAAAACAAAAAAAGAGTCAGGAAAACTTCCCTCGCATCGATCAGGAGGGTATTGCTTAACATGCAGTCATCGAGACCTTGGCTCATTTTCGTAGTGCTCAGCATTGGGATTGCCCTCCGTTTGCTTTATCTGGACGCTGATCCATATTACTACGAATGGGTTGGTTATATCATCGACGAAGGTCGCTGGGTCCAACACGCCCGCAGTCTCGCCCTCCACCAGACCATGCTGGGGGGACATGCTCATAACCTCCATCTCTTTTTGGCTCCGCTCTTTCAATTTGTTCATTACCTGATCTTCTCGCTCGCCGGAGTCAGTATCTGGACCTCGCGGGTGTTCACGGCTCTGTGCGGCAGCGCGCTGCTTATTCTGTTCTGGTGGGGGCTGCGCCAACTGGCGACTCCTCATGCTCTGCTGCTTGGCGTCACTCTGCTAGCGTCGCAAGCTGATCTGGTTGAGCTGAGCCGAGTCGCCATACCAGAAATGGCGCTCATGTTCTTTCAGCTCCTCATTTATTTTCTGCTTGTCCAGCCTACGAGTAGCCCTTATCGCATGGTGGCGGCCGGTCTCCTTTTGCTTATTGCGGTGGGATTGAAAGTGACGGTTGCCCCCATGGTCGTGATCTTTTCCGTACTGCTTTTCTTTATGCCGCGCCCTCCTGGCCCTCCTGAAACGTCGACTGTTGGGGAGCAACGACGGAGTGACCTATGGCGTTTCTGGTGTGGATTTGCTGCGCCGGTCTTGGTTGTTGGACTCGTCGTGCTTTCTTATCTCGTTACTAAAATGACTTTTACGTTTCCATCACTCTGGTCGCTCGTGAGCTTTCTCCGGCTCTCTGGCGCCTATAATAAGGCTGCCTTTCTCTTTGAAGATACTTTGTCTCCTACGCTGAACTTCTGGGCTCTCGGCCTCTGGTTATCTGTCCTCGCGTGGACGGCTGAGCGTCAGAGGGATATCGACTTGCTCGCACGCCGCTATCTTGTTACCTCGGCGATCTGGTTTATCTTGTACTTCTTCCTCATGCTGTTCCCGGAATACTTTCCCACCCGCTACAAGGTGCACATTTTGCTTCCCATGGCGGTGAACATCACCGTGGGACTCAGCCTCTTCCAGCGCATAGGGATCCAGAAAGTGATCAACTCATTTGCCGAGAGTACAGGCATGCTCGGGCTCTTCCGTCTCTGGCTTCTCGGTCTTCCGACTGCAGCTTTTTTTGCGCCGGTATTGGCTTCCTTTATCGGATTGATCGGTGTTGAGGTGGGGCGACTTCGTTTTAAGTTGGCCTGTTTTGTTGTTGTTATGATCACAATAGTCTACATTGTTCATCGTCTGAGGCGTCAGCCGCACGCGGTCGGATTCTTCCTGAGCTTTCCACTGCTTGGCGGCTTGGCTTGGCTACGCTGGTCCACCTCCGGGATGTACAGCTCTTTCTTCTGGCCGCACCCAGAGATTGCTGTATTCAATGTTGGATGGGCATTGTTTGTATTACTCGTTTCTGTTGCCGCTGTAGTCCTCGCACGATCTGCTGCCGACTGGAGAGATGTGGGTTCCGTTCGTCTTATGACTGCCTATGCGGCGTGTTACCTGATAGTTTCACTGATCAATCTAGCCCCTGGTTATATCGATCCTCATTACTCGATCCCAGCTGCGTCTCATGATCTTACTGCCGTGCTTGCTGACTCGTCCTCGATCGCAGTTTCCCGTGCGGAAGGGTTATTCAACAATAATACTTTGCGATACAAAAGCCTCGGAGAGAGAAACTCGGCGGTGATGCCAGAGTTTGTCGTGGTCGGCTTCGTCTTTCGCGGGAAAAAAGAGTGGCTTGAGCAGCACTACCAGATAGTAAAAACGTACAATCTTTATGTGTCGCCGGAGTATTCCCGTTTGCAGGCCGACGACCCCACTCATCCTCTCCAAGGAGAAAACGTCACTGTCTATAAGAGGAAGAATGAAACTGACGGGGGAGGTTAGTAAGAAGCGGGGTGCATAACCAAATCCTGGATTCCGGGTCTCGCAACTGCGTCGCACATTTGCTGACGAAAACGACGTAGTGTGCCACTGCTGGCTTGTCCAGCAGTGCATGATCTTCCGGAGTCCAGAGAGAACTGAAAATGTTTTTTACCAAGAGATTGTTACGCAACCCAAGCGTCGCGGCCCTTTGCCAGATGAGAAAATTTGCGCGATACTTCTACGGTACAGTGGTTTCCCCGTTTGCGTGAAAAGTCTGATTGGTGTACCACAGACAGCTTGCTACCCGTGTGGCGCGGTCGCACTGCTGGTCAAGCCAGCAGTGGCACCCATACCGTGGAAATGGATATGGCCTGAATCTCATCAATCAAGTGAGAACTGTTGTAGAGTGACAGGAGAGCATGACGATGTGGAGCATAGGTGAAATGACGCCGTTAAGCTGGGGGACCTCAACGCTATGAGTCGGTCTGTGTTGCTGAGTTGCCAATCGATAAGCAAATCGTACGGCGCCCAGTCTCTGTTCCGCGGACTCTCTTTGGGCCTGCTTGAAAAAGATCATGTTGGTCTTATTGGACCCAACGGTTCGGGGAAATCGACTCTCCTCAAAATCCTCGCCGGCATCGAAGAGCCGGATAGTGGGACGCGATCGGTGCGACGCCTACTGCGTGTCGGTTATGTCCCTCAGGATCCCGTGTTTACGCCTACGGTGACCGTTGAGGAGGTTGTGAATGCAGCGCTTGCAGCTGACACTCTTGTTGATATTGACGACACAGCGGCTCGCGTTGCAGTGACCCTTGGACGCGCCGGTTTTACGGACCTCCGTCAGCGCGTGAGCATGTTATCTGGGGGATGGAAGAAGCGACTGGCGATCGCCCACGAGTTGGTGAAAAACCCGGACGTCCTTTTGCTCGACGAGCCGACGAACCATCTCGACCTGGAGGGCATCCTATGGCTCGAAGAACTTTTACAGGTCGAGCCCCTCGCCTTTGTCGCGGTGAGCCACGATCGCTACTTCTTGGAAAATGTCGCCGCGAAGGTCATCGAACTCAACCGGATCTACCCCGATGGCCTCTTCGAAACCGAGGGACGCTATAGTGATTTTTTAGCGAGTCGGGACGCAGCGC